>NZ_JBJUSG010000088.1:0-16341 GCF_046044395.1 Candidatus Magnetominusculus dajiuhuensis
ATAGGGATGCCCTCGCAGGGAAATCAACGGGTGTAGTTATTTAGACGCTTACTTAGCTGTAATAACTTTTAAATCAATATAGAGTCCATGAAACACATGATACTAAACGCGGGTAGGCTGCTCTTCCAAATTCTTATATTGGAGTCAATCAATAGGGCGTCGTCAGTCGCTCCTATAATGCGCCCCTATGCTGGTTTTTCTCTCTAAGGCCGATTTCACTATCAGCTCTGCCGTTTGCAGGATGTTTTTTATTTCATTTTCGTATCGGGAAAGGTATGTGAGTTCCGTAACGTGACGGAGGGATGTGAAGACTTCTAACGCCTCATTCAATGACTCGGCGCTTCTTATTATGCCGGCCTTCTCCCACATTACACGTCTGATTGTGCTTCTTACCTCATCGGGATTTTCAATACGGCCTTGCTCTGCGATATTTAACCGCAGCTCAGGTCCCATGTCTTTCGTAGCATCCCACTCATTGACGGCTGTCTTGCCTGCACGGGCGCCAAAGACCAGGCCCTCAAGCAGGCTGTTGCTTGCAAGCCTGTTTGCCCCGTGAACCCCCGTACACGCTACCTCTCCCGCCGCAAACAATCCCTTAATTGTCGTCCTGCCGTCAATGTCCGTCCTCACCCCGCCCATCATATAATGCGCCGCCGGTGACACTGGTATCAGCTCTGTCGTTATATCTATATCGTATTTTAAGCAGGTCTTGTAAATCATTGGAAAACGCGTCTTTATGAATTCCTTGTCCAAATGCGTGATGTCCAGATATACGTGATGGCTCTTTGTCCTGACCATCTCCGACACAATTGCCCTGGCAACTACATCCCTTGTGGCAAGCTCTGCGTCGGGGTGGTATAACCCCATAAACCTCTCCTTATGGATGTTGCGTATTACCGCGCCTTCACCCCTTAACGCCTCGCTTATCAGAAACTGCGGTGCCCCTGAGGCATAGAGGCTCGTCGGGTGAAACTGGACAAATTCCATATCAGACATCACCGCCCCAGCACGATACGCCGCCGCCAACCCATCGCCGGTTGCCACAAGCGGGTTGGTTGTCCTCGAAAACACCTGCCCTGCCCCACCCGTTGCTAATATCGTAGCCCCGGCAAGCACCGCCGTAACCTGCCCGTCCCTTAGCATGTAGGCACCGTGGCATTGCCCATCAATAACTATGAGGTCTAAAAAATACGCAAACGAATACTTCTTTATCTGAGGCATGGACATCGCCTTCTTAATCAGCACCCGCTCTATTTCTTTGCCGGTTGAATCGCCGTGTGCATGGAGAATTCGCCGCCTTGAGTGCGCCGCCTCAAGCGTGAATATCAACCTTGAGTCCGACTTGTCAAACTCCGCGCCCCATGATATCAACTCCATGATGCGCTCCGGCCCTTCGTTTACCAGCGTGCGCACGGCCTCATCAACGCAAAGCCCATCGCCTGCCTTTATTGTGTCTTCAAAGTGTATCCCGATTGTGTCCTCGTCACACAGCGCAACGGCAACCCCCCCCTGTGCGTATTCGGTTGAGGATTCCTTCAGCGTATCTTTCGTTATTACAAAAACCTGTCCCGCCTCCGCCGCCTCAAACGCCGCCCTCAGCCCCGCTACCCCGCTTCCTATGACAAGGAAATCCACACGCTCTGTTATCACGGCAGAAGCTCATTAAAATCATTTATATACGGCAGCGTCCCCGTATATTCCGAGTCTTCCATGGAGCTTGCCATGTGTTTTACCAGCACATACTTGATGCCGAATCTGGCCGCACTCTGCGCCACCTCCATCGTGTCGTCTATGAACAACGTCGTATCTTTAATAAACCCTATCGCCCTTTGCGCGTTTATCCAAAACCCCTCGTCCTCTTTTGGGTAGCCCATGTCCGACGACATGATGACCTTGTCGAAATATTTCCCCAGCTCCGTGTGTTTCATCTTAAAGGCGATGGTCTTGTAGTGGGCGTTTGTGGCAAGGATTACCTGTTTCTTGTGAATCCTGAGGGCGGTAAGAAAATCTTCCACGTGGGGGTGCGCCTCAAGGAGATGGCGTACCTGTTCGTTTAACGCGGGGATATCAAGTTCCAACTGCTCTGACCAGAAGTCTATGTTTGTCCAGCTCAGCGTCCCTTCGCGCGCCTTGTATTTTACGAAGAGCCTCTCTTTCGCCGCCCCAAAGGTAATTCCATGTTTTTCAGCGTATTTCTCCGGCACGAGATGCCGCCAGAAATAGTCGTCAAAATACTTATCTATCAGCGTACCGTCCATATCCAGAAGCACATGCGTTATCTCACTCCACAGCGCCTTACGTATAACGCCAGAGTTCATCTACGTATCCTGTCTTTGGCCTGGCGTTTGACACGCCTTGTTGTGGCATGTGGGAGCGGCACATGTGGGCGGCGCGGGAGTGGGCGATAAAAACGGCTCGTCTCTGATAAAGTCAATTATCATTTCAGCGATGGTCTTTTTGTATTTCTGAAAATAGACCATCTCCTTTCTGAGCTGCGCCTCAAGGGCGGCTATCTGCGTATAAAACGGTGTGCGGTCTATGGCGACGGGGAAGTCCTTGCCGCCATGAAACTCCAAAAACCTCTTGCAGCCGTCCCAGCGTTGAGCAGCCTTGCCCGGCTGATTAAGCGATGACGGTACCCCATGGACGCGGCAGATCAGCGGCCTGTTTTCATACACCACGCACTTGCCGTCAAAATTCAGAGGACACATTATCCTCAACGAATCGGTCTTAAACGGGTTTCTGACTATCTCCAAGTAGTACTCCTGAGAGCGTTGCGCAATGGCCTCTGCCATTACAGGGTCGGTTATTTGAGACAACCCCTCGGCCAGAAAAAAATACTCAATAAGTGTGTAGTGGTAAAACACCGTCGTGCAACAGTTCTCAGGACATCCGGCGCACGAAAATGGTTCTCCCCCTGCCGTAACATAGTGATTCTGAGAATTAACGTAGAGCGCGTCAGAGGCCCTGAATATCTCTGAGAGCTTGCCGATAAAAGGTGCGATATCAATGGACATGCGCTGCTGCCTCCTAAAGGGTCCCCTTGGTGGAGGGCACACCCTTGGTTTTTGGATTTATAGCGGCGGCGGCAGAGAGCGCCCTGCCGAAGGCTTTAAATATGGCCTCATAGATGTGGTGCGTGTCGCGCCCGTAGTGAAGCCGTATGTGAAGATTAAACAGCCCGTGGCTGCAAAGCCCCCTGAAGAAGTCCTCAAAGAGCGACACCTGCAGGTCTTTGAGAAAGCCGCTCGTATCACTTACGTTATAAACCAGATATGGCCTGCCGCTTAAATCTATGATGACCTCGGCGAGGCTTTCGTCCATCGGCACACTGGCAGAGCCGTAGCGGTTTATGCCATGTTTATCGCCGACTGCCTTGTTAATTGCATCCCCCAAAGTAATCCCAATATCCTCCATCAGGTGGTGGTAGTCAACATCTGTATCGCCGGAGGCGTCAACTTTAAGCGTGAAGTGGCCGTGTCTGGACGCCAAATCAAGCATGTGGTTTAGAAACGGTATCTGTGTGCTTATACCTGAGGCACTGTACTCGTCAAGATTCAGCCCGACCGTAACGTTTGTCTCTGTTGTTTCTCTGTGCACATTACTTTTTCTCATTTATTTGTCTCCTCAATTATTTTTTTCAGGCTTGTTATAAAGGCGGCGTTTTCTTTTGGCGTCCCTACTGTTACCCGAAAACAGTTATGAAGCGGGCCGCCACCGGCAAGTTTCTTTATTAAAATATCGTCCGCTATGAGCCTTTTGTGGAGGGCACCGGCAGTCAAAGGGCTGTACATATCCAATTTAAACAAAATAAAATTGGCGTCAGATGGGTATGCCCTAATCCCTTTGAGCTTCAACAACTCTGAAAACAGTTTATCCCTTTCGTCCATCACGTTGTTAATACAAGTATTTATCGCCTGCTCATCCTCAAGTATCTCAAGCGCGGCGGCCTGAGACAGCGAGTTGACATTATAGGGAAGCCGTACTTTATTTATCGCCTCAATGAGGGTTTTATCGCCAAGCAGGAAACCAAGGCGCAACGCTGCCATCCCTATTTTACTAAGTGTGCGCATAACAAGCAGATTCTTATAACGCGGCAGCAAATCAATAAAGGAATCCCCGCGCGGCGAAAACGGCTGATACGCCTCGTCAACAACGACAAGACCTCTGGACTTTTCTATAATTTCCACGACCTTCCCGAACTTAAACGAGTTTCCGGTGGGGTTATTTGGCCGTGACAGGAAGATTAGTTTTGGGTTTTCTTTTTCTATTGCCCCAAGCATGGCCTCCATATCAAGGTCAAACTGCTCGTCAAGGGGCACCATGAGGTATTGTTCACCAAGGGATTCAGCAATTATGCGGTACATAGAAAACGTCGGCGACGGGATGACAACCGGGCCGCCCACCGCGGTAAGCAGATAAGATATAAGCTCGTCAGAGCCGTTGCCCAAAAGGATACACTCCGGCTCAACGGTATAGTACGATGATAGAAATTCCCTCAAAGAAACGGCATCGGGGTCGGGGTACCTGTTCGTCTGAACAGCGGGCATCTCCAATGGAAATCCATACGGACTTTCATTGGCGTCAAGCCTTATTGAACACGGCTGTGCTTCAATAGCATAGGCCTTTAACGCCTTGATGTTGGGTTTTATCAGGTCTTCGATCACTTGTTCCTCTAACAAACTGACGCAAATTAACAGGCTGCCGCAAAAAAAAATTATGGTATAACTTTATTTAACTGATACTCTACAATGCCGGATGCCCCGGCCTTCTTGAGCATTGGAATAAGGTCCCTGACGCTTCGCTCTTTGGTTATCAACTCAATAGCGGCCCAGTCCCTGTCCATAAGCTCTGATACTGTGGGGGAGTGCAGCCCATGAAGCTCTTTAAGAATTACCACAAGCTCAGACAGCGCGGCCTTTGGCACGTTCATCTTAAGCCCTACGAGTTCCTCGGCGGCCAGTGCGCCTTGCAAGAGCATGACGATGTTTTCAATCTTCTCTTTCTTCCACGGGTCTTCCATTGCCTTTAAATTAGCGATAAAACGCGTCGTTGACACTAAAATAGGCTCGCCAACGATACGCAGGTTATTTGCCCTCAGCGACGAACCCGTCTCAGTCAACTCAACAATCGCGTCTGCCAGCAGCGGTGGTTTTACCTCTGTAGCGCCCCATGAGAAATCAACAACCGCCTCAACCCCGTGTTCTTTAAGAAATCTTGTTGTGAAGCCGACGAGTTCCGTTGCGATACGCTTGCCGTTTAAATCTTCCAATTTTTTGATAGGGCTGTCATTTGGCACGGCGACCACCCATTTCACAGGCTTTAAACCTTCTTTGGCATAGTTTAGCTCAGCCACCGTATGGACATCGGAGTTCTGCTCTAAAATCCAGTCAAGACCTGTGAGGCCGCAGTCAAGAATACCGTTTTCCACATAACGCGCCATCTCCTGCGCCCGTATCAGCATGGACTGAATCTCTACATCATCGAATGTGGGAAAATATGACCGCGAAGACACGGACACGCGGTAACCGGCCTTTTTAAACAATTTAAACGTAGATTCCTGAAGGCTGCCCTTGGGAAGCCCTAATTTAAGCGCTGCACGACATTCACCTGTTGCTGTGATTGCTGGCAGGACAACGTTTCCTGTCGCTATATTGTCTTCCATGCGGGTATTATACACAAACGAAACATTTTTTTCAGGGATATTTTAAGGGGCGGCAGGGCAAACGCATTAGAACGTTACAATAGAAAATTCCTTTCCTGGATTCCAGCCTTCGCTGGAATGACAGACAAAAGCAGAACAGATAAACACCTTCATCCGTCATTCCGTCCTCATTTTTGTCATTCCAGCCTCTTTTTTTGTCATTCCAGCGAAGGCTGGAATCCAGAGGACCATCTACCAAAGCCAACTGGATAGCCAATTTCTGCATAATTTTACTCTACATGCGTTTTGCCCTGTAAGAGGCGGTAATCAGTCTTTACCCTCACCATAAAAAAAATCGCTCTTGAGAATTTTTTTCGATTGACACGTATAACTATGAAATGTTATAGTCTTCTGCCTGACATAGCCAGGCAGAATAAGGGGCATATTAAATCGAATTGAAGAAAAGGGGGTGAATTGATGAAAAAGCTGACACTGATTCTTATGATCGTATCGCTCTTAGTAGTGGCAACTGCGTTATTCGCTGGTGAGAAAATAGTAGGAGTGATCGATTCTATCGACAAGAAGGGTGATGAGGTGGTATCCATTGTAGTGCTGGACGAAAAGGCCGGCAACGCAAAGAAGACCATCAAGTGCGAAGGCAAGTGTGCGGTAAAGCCCGGCATAGATAAGGGCTCGAAGGTAACAGTCGAGACAACTGACAAAGGCACAACCGTAAGGAAGGCAGTAGCAGGCTGCTAATCAGCCTTATAAAACGTTTAAACGGAAAAGAGGGCATTCTTATATAAGGCCGTCTTTTCCGTTTAATACCATGAGATTAGAAATAAATCTGTCCCACTTTTCTTCTCTCCAGGCCGGAGTGCTCTTTCAGGTTATCGACAAAGTTTTAAGGCAGATGATATAATATGTCCATACTCCTTTGGACGTTATTTTCGAGGAAGGGGTTAACCGGCTTCAACCGGATATACTTTTTATCAGGAAAGAAAACCTGAATATTGCAAGTGACTGGATAAGAGGTGTACCGGATATGGTTTGCGAGATAGTATCTCCGGGTAGCTATGATAGGGACGTTTCTGTTAAGAAGGCGATATACGAAAAATACGGCGTACCCGAATACTGGCTTGTCCTGTCAGACTTTAGAGCTATTGAGGTCTTAACCATTGACAACGGTAAATATGTAAGACATTCATATGCAGAGCTTGAAGGCGTGGCCAGGTCTAAAACCATCGCTGGCCTTGAGATTAACGTCAAGGATCTATTCGACTAACCTTGCCCATCATAAAATTAAGGGGGGCATTTGACTTTACCAAAGAGCGAGATCGCTGAGTTTTGCAAGCGGCATCATATTCTGAAACTGTCATTGTTTGGCTCATACCAGCATGGCAATTTTAGGCCGAAGAGCGACATTGACCTTCTTGTCGAGTTTGAGCCTGAATATATACCCGGCCTTATAACCCTATCGGGTATGGAGATAGCGTTGAGCGAAATTATCGGGCATAAAGTGGACTTGAGGACACCCGAAGATTTAAGCCGCTACTTTCGTAAGGAAGTGGTCGAATCGGCAGAGGTGCAGTATGTGCGGCAGGGAAGATAAGATTCGTATGCGTCATATGCTTGATGCAGCGAAGGAAGCCATTTCATTTACTCAAGGCAAGACGAGGAGATCACTGGATAAAAATCGTATGCTCACGCTTTCACTCGTCAAAGACATTGAGATTATAGGGGAGGCTGCAACGAGTATTTCAAAGGATTGCCGTGAAAAGTATCCTAATATTCCATGGAAGAGCATAGTCAATATGAGAAACAGGCTCATTCATGCCTATTTTGATATTAATCTTGATGTCGTTTGGCAGACGGTTGCAGTGGATGTCCCGTCTCTCATCGTCGAATTCGAAAAAATACTCACTGAAAAGTAAGAGGGACGGAAAAGAGGGACTTCTTATACTAAGCCGTCTTTTCCGTTTAATACAAATGCCGCCAGGGCCGTAGATTTCGGGATTTATATCCTTTATTACTTCCAGTTTACCCCTAAACTGTACCAGGTACCGTTGTAATAGGTAAGCATAGTTCCATCTGTCCAGGCTACGAGGGCGGCTCCATTGGTAAACCATTGGACATAGTATGTTGATGAACCGGACGTACCAATGTATATGCTTCCAGATGTCGTCCCAAACCACGACGTGTATTGATTATAGATTGCGGTAATCCCTGTGGCCGCCTTTCCTAATAGTTGCCAGCTTACGCCTAAACTGAACCATGTACCGTTGTAATAAGTATAAATAGTTCCATCTGTCCATGCCACAAGCGCGGCTCCATTGGTAAACCATTGGCAATAGTATGAAGCCGAGCCGGACGTGCCAACGTATAGACTTCCGGATGTTGTCCCAAACCACGACGCATATTCGCTATATATCGCATTAATTGCCGCTCTGGCGGTTGCACTGTCTGATGCCCCGGATGACGTAAAGGTTGCTGTTATGGTTTTTGCCGATGACATCGCAACGGTACAGGAAGTGCCGCTTGACGTATCGCACCCGCTCCAGCCTGAAAAAGCTGAACCGGAAGCGGCAGTTGCCGTCAGCGTTACTGATTGGCCTGCGGTATATGACGCGGTGCCAGTGCTGCCACTCCAACTGATGGCTCCACTTGACGGCGTTACAGTGCCTGACCCCGTGCCTGATTTCGTTACAGTAAGGGCATAAGTAGCTGACGACGATGCCGTAAAGGTTGCCGTTACGGTTTTTGCCGCCGACATTGTGACAATACACTGAGAACCGTTTGTCGAATCACACCCTGACCAGCCTGAAAAAACCGAGTTGTTATCCGGCGTTGGCGTCAGCGTTACCCATGTGCCGGACGTATAAGACCACGTACATGACGTATAATTTGAGCCGCAGTTTAATCCCGATGGTGAGCTTGTAATCGTGCCCGTGCCCGTTCCGGTCTTCGATGTGGTAAGAATGTAAGTCGTTGACGACGACGTAAATGTTGCTGTTACAGTTTTGGCCGATGACATATTAACAGTGCATTGGTATTGATCGCTGCTTGTGGAATCACATCCTGTCCAACCTGAAAAAGCAGAACCGGCACCGGCGGTTGCCGTTAGCGTTACCGATGTGCCTGACGTATATGTTGATTCACATGTCAAACCACAACTTATCCCCGATGGTGAGCTTGTTATTGTACCACTTCCGGATTTGCTCACACTCAGCTTATAGTAATAATCCGGCGATGAAAGCGATAACTTCGTTATAAAAGTATTGTATGCCCCTTTCAGAGTGGTCTGAAATGCGCCCGTTGTTGTTGGAAAATCCGTTGATTTTGCAAATCCGGTAACATAGGCGTCGCCTGAGGAGTCTATTGCTATGCCGCTGCCAGTATCACCAAGGTTGCCACTAATACTACCGCCAAGAAAAGTAGAATAAACAAGGGCTGTGCCGGTGGGGTTTAGTTTGGTTATAAACGCGTTTGTGGCTCCTTTCAGAGTAGATTGAAACGCGCCCGTTGTTACAGGAAAATCTGTTGATGAGGTAGAGCCGGTAATATAGGCATTGCCTGAGGAATCTACCCTTATGCCGTTGCCCTCATCAGCGTAAGCGCCACCGCTACTACCGCCAAGCAGCGTAGAATAAACAAGGGCTGTGCCGATAGTGTTTAGTTTGGTTATAAACGCGTTAGAGCGTCCTTTCAGGGTAGTCTGAAACGCACCAGTTGTGGTTGGAAAATCTGTTGAGAAATCAGTTCCAACCACATAGGCATAACCTGAGGAATCTACCGCTATGCCGACGCTATACCCGCCATTGCTACCGCCAAGAAAAGTTGAGTACACGAGGGCGGTGCCGCCAGCGTTTAGTTTTGTTACATAGGGACAACTTTTTAACCCACTCTGAGTAGTCTGAAATGCGCCCGTTGTCACAGGAAAATCTGTTGACCATGTAAGTCCGGTAACGTAGGCGCTGCCTGAGGAATCTACCGCTATGCTATAGGCATAATCACCATAACTGCTGCCGCCAAGGTATGTGGAGTACACAAGGGCGGTGCCGGTAGCGTTTAGCTTTGTTACAAAGACATTGCCGGAGGAACTTTTCAGAGTAGTCTGAAATGCGCCCGTTGTTACAGGGAAATCTCTTGAGGCTGTGGTGCCGGTAATATAGGCGTTGCCAGAGGAATCTATCGCTATGCCGTAGCTGGAATCCCCAGTGTAGGTATTGCTGCCGCCAACCAGTGTAGAATAAACAAGGGCATTGCCGGTGGCGTTTAGTTTGGTTATAAAGGCGTTATTGCTCCCTTTCAGAGTAGTCTGATATGCGCCGGTTGTTACAGGAAAATCTCTTGAGTATGCAGCCCCGGTAATATAGGCGTTGCCTGAGGAATCTACCGCTATGGCATTGCCAATATCACCATAACTGCTGCTGCCGCCGCTGCCGCCGAGGTATGTAGAGTACACAAGGGCTGTGCCGGTGGCGTTTAGTTTTGTTATAAAGGCATTAGGGTTTGCTTTCAAAGTCGTCTGATATGCGCCGGTTGTTGTTGGAAAATCTGTTGAGTATGCGTATCCGGCCACATAGGCGTTGCCTGAGGAATCTACCGTTATGCCGTTGCCACGATCACCATAACTGCTGCTATTACTACCGCCAAGATACGTGGAATAGGCAAGTGTGGGGTCAATAACCAATGCCTTATCCTTGTCATATCCGGCCACGTTGAAACTTACCAGATTGCCCTTGCCAACCGCATATCTGCCCTTTACTTCCTGCCTTACGCCATCGCTTTCCTGATAAACGAGGGGCTTGTGCATGAGCATTTTACCGCCCTTTGAGGCGATTATCAGGTTGCCGTCTTTATCTGTCTTCAGCGTTTTAGCTCCTTCTACCTTGAAGGAAATTTGTTTATAATCGGCGTGAGGAGCGACAACAAAATCGTATTCTATCTGATGTTGGTTGCCGTAAACAACGAGGTCAATGCCATGATATATCTCTTCATATCTCACTTTTTGGTATGTCGGCACGTTGGTACGCCATTTCTGAGGGTCATTGCCGATAAAGTAATTGGATTTCCCCTCAAGCTCGTCAACGCCGGTTATTGTTTTAGTGTCTGGATTTACAAATTTTATCCAGACGGCGGCTGCTTTTATCTTGTCCTTCTCTGCGTTATGAGCCGCCATGCCCAGCACAAACTCCTGAGGCGTCAGAAAAAGGGTATATCCCTGCCCTTTAGCAGTATATTTGACTTTCGGGTCTGTCTGCCCCTCGTTTGCCTCAAAGGCTATCGGCAGTTTGCCATATGACTGTGCGGCAGAGGGTACCTCTGCAGGTACATTCGCTGCTGCTAACGTGCTGAGGCAAAGGATTGTTAATATCAAAACTACGATAGGGAATATTGGTTTGCTTAATGTGCCATTGCTCATGTTCGGCTCCTCCTGTAGCAGATTGCCTTTCTCCACCTATAGTAAAATAATTTGTGGACAGAAATCAAAATCACTTTAGGAAATCTTGTGCAACCCGGTCAAAATGGCGACAGTTACCCGCCCCCTTTACTCGCCCATGAGCATAAATTTGTTAATGATAAAACATTATCAGACGGCGATTTCGTATATACGGTATGTCTTATACAGTGTGCCGCCTATCATCCTGATAAGCGCCTGAACAGGGAGGTTGTCTTCTAATATCCACGAAAACTCCACACGTTGTATCTTGTGCTTTTTGCAGCCCTTAAATGCCTCGCGAAACAGAAGGCCATCAACTCCCTTGTTTCTAAACCCGGCCTTTGTGCCGAGGAGCATGAGACGGGCGTCCCTGATTTTTTTCGATAAATAAAGGGCCTTGGCTATCGTAATGGGATTCATTTTTCCGCCCATAGCCCTAAGGACAAAGTTGGCGTCGGGAATGAGACCCAGAAAACCCACCGTCTCAGAGCCGTACTCGGCTATGGCGACAGTCTCAGGGTAGATTATCTGCTGCATCTGCTTGCCTGTGTAAACTATCTCCTCGCCGGTCATCGGGACAAAGCCCCAGTTTGCCTTCCACGCCGCATTGTATAAATCCTTGAACTTCATAAGGTCTCCGGTTAAGTCATTCATAGAGATATTCCTGACTGTGATGCCACGCCTTTCGGCAATCACGGCGGCGCGATAGACCTTCTCCGGCATAACCTCAGGGACATCCACGATATAGGCGTAGAGGTCCTTTACCTTGTCCATAGCATAGGAGCGCATTAAATCATTATAATATGGCGGATTATACGGCGTCATAATCATCGGCGGGAGATTAAACCCATCTAATAAAAAACCGCATTCCTCGTTGGTAGAAAAACTCATAGGGCCGCGCATGATAGTGAGACCGGCTTGCCTGAGGTCCCCTCTTACAGCGTCAAGTAATGAGGCCGCCACAGCGGCGTCGTTAACGCACTCGAAAAATCCAAAAAACCCCACGCCGTCGTTATGAAACTCAAGGTGGCGCCTATTTATGATTGAGGCAACCCTGCCCACACAGTTTTTTTCGCCGTTGGGCTTGCCCCTAAAGGCCAGATAATATTTTACTGTGGAAAATCCGAGAAATGGGTTCTCATTTGAAAAGTGATGCTTTAAATCTTTCGTCAGTTGAGGGCTGTACAATGGGTCACCCGCGTAAAGGAGCAGCGGCAATTTAACGAAGAGGCTCAGCTCCTTGGGAGTCGTTACCGCGGCAACAATAATAGGTTCGCTCATTGTATGACCTCAAACTCTTTTCCTATTTTCTGAAACGCATCAAGGACGATGTCCAGATGTTCATCCGTATGAGTGGCCATGTAACTGGTCCTGACAAGTGCCTTGCCTGGGGCGACCGCCGGGCTGACGGCAACATTTACAAAAACGCCCATCTCCTGCAGCTTCATAGCCATCTTAAAGGCCAGTATATCGTCGCCGACCAGAATTGGGATTATCGGGCTTTCAGTAAGGCCGACCTCAAACCCCATACCCTTAAATCCAGCAAGCATTTTATAGGTATTACGCCACAGTGCCGCAATCCTCTCAGGCTCAGATTCGATAATATCAATTGCCGCACTCACCGAGGCGACTGAGGCAGGGGTTGGGCTTGCGCTGAAAATCAGCGGCCTGGCAAAGTGCTTGATGTAGTGGATGATGTCCTTGTCTCCGGCGATAAAGCCGCCTATTGATGCAAGGGACTTGCTGTATGTGCCCATAATCAAATCAACTTCTTTTTCGAGGCCGAAATGCTCCGCGGTGCCGCGTCCGGTCTTTCCAAGCACACCTATGCCGTGAGCGTCGTCTATCATGATTTTGGAGCCGTATTTTTTTGCTATTTTCACAAGGTCAGGCAGGTTTACGATGTCCCCCTCCATGCTGAATACGCCGTCAACCACAGTAAGCGTTCCCTTGCCTTGTGAATCGGCAAGCACACGCTCATAGTCTTCCATGTCATTGTGGCGGAATTTCCTTACACCACCGTAAGAGAGGCGGCAGCCATCAATTATACTGGCATGGTCAAGCTTATCAAGGACAACTACATCGTCCTTGCCGACAAGGGCAGAGATGACCCCAAGGTTCACCTGAAAGCCCGTTGTGAATATCAACGCGGCCTCCTTGCCAATAAAGCGTGCAAGTTTCTCTTCGAGCTGGACATGGATGTCCAGAGTGCCATTTAAAAACCGTGAGCCAGCACAGCCGGTGCCATACTTCATGGTAGCCGCAATAGCAGCCTCTTTGACCTTGGGGTGGTTTGCAAGCCCGAGATAATTGTTCGAGCCAACCATGATAACCCGTCGGCCATACATAACGACAACAGGGTCCTGGGCGCTCTCTATCGGCCTGAAATAGGGATACAGGCCCGATGATATATACCCCTTCGCAAGGTCAAAACGATAGCATTTGTCAAAAATGCCCTTGTTTACAGCCATTTGTGTATCTTGTACCAGTTTGCCGTCCACTTAATACCTTCCTTTAAACAGACTTTAGGGTCAAAACCAAGGTCATTCACCGCATTGTCGCTATTACATGTCCAATGGGTATAGTTTAACTCTCTGATCTTGTCTGAGTTGATTATACTATGTTTTAAGATTTTTTCGGAGATACTGGCAATAGGATGCATAAGAAATTTTGGGACTTTTATCTTCAGATAATGGCAGTTTAGCTCCTCGGCTATGGCGTTGGCGATGTCTAAACCGCTGTAGATGTTAAGGTCAGAAAGATAGTACATATTTCCTATAGCCTTATCGGTGTCAACAGAATCTACGACCGCCCTGACAAGGTCCTCGACATAGATCATGGAGTAGTAAGAGTCGCCCCAGTGAGGGAATACACCATGATAAATCATCTTAAAAATGATGAACATGTCCTTGTCTCTGGGTCCATAGACGGCGGGCGGGCGAATAATCGTAACAGGAATATCATCTTTATACTTGAGAACACATTGTTCGGCCTCCAGCTTACTCTTGCCGTAGTCCGAGACAGGCTGCGGTATTGAGGAGATATTGGCGGGAACTTCGTCCCTGCACGGCCCGGCGGCCGCAAGCGTACTGAGATAGACAAACCTCTTGATCTTGTTATTGCGCCCAACTGTCTCTAAAAAATTGGCAGTGCCTTTAGAGTTCGTGCAATAGAACTCATCGGAGGACGAGGTCTTCGTAACCCCGGCAAGATGAAAAATATAATCAAAATCACCAGGACAATCCCTCAACGGCTCAACAGTCCGGCAGTCGCCCTGAATAAGGGTAACAGGAAAACCTTCCAGCCATGAGAGCCTTGATGTGTTGCGAACAAGACACGAGACATTATATCCCCGCCTGATAAGTTCCTCGACCAAGTGGCTGCCAATAAAACCCGTCCCACCAGTAACGAGGGCGTTCATATGGGGGCCTTTTCCAACTTATTTAAAATCTCCCTTTTAAAACAATAAGTTCCAGTTATACAAACACAAGACAGTCTCCAATATTTAACCATAGACCGCTATTATAACCGAATTGCAATTGTTTTTTCTCAAAAATCTTTGAGCCGGTTGATAAATACTATTGTTACCGCAAACACCTGCCCCCTTTGGTAACAACAAAATAAAACCGCCGCCCGCTAACGGGCGACGGTTTTGGGGGAGGAACGAGGCGCTTATGAACCTATATTAGCACAAACTAATTCGCTTGTCAAGTTGTAGTAGGTAAGTTAATTAAAATTATCTTTACCAGACGATATTATAATTATAATTAGCAGATATTCTTATAGCTATAATTTCAAGTCCTGTAGTCGGCATTGATTTTGATGTACTCCTCTGTCAAATCACAGCCCAACACCTGCGCGGATGCCTTGCCCATCTTAAAATCAATCGTAATTGTCACGGCGTCAGCCTTTAACTCCTCTGCGGCCTCCGCGTCTTTGTTGGTTGTCAGCCCCTTTTTAGCCACCCTTACGCTGCCAAAAAATATATCCACCGTATTGGGGTCGAAGGCAACTCCGGAGGAACCAGCGGCGGCAATAACCCGTCCCCAGTTAGCGTCACAGCCGTAAATGGCCGTTTTAACCAATGGAGAATTTGCTATTGCCCTTGCGATAATCAGGGCGTCGCGTTTGTATTGTGTACCTTTTACCAGCACCCTCATAACCTTAGTGGCCCCTTCGCCGTCTCTTACGACCATCTCGGCGAGGCTCATCAGGACTTCTGAAAGGGCATATGTAAAGGCGTCGAAGCCGTAAGTGCCAGAGCGGATGGTGGTGTTTGCGGCAAGCCTGTTTGCGAGGACAAGGATAGTGTCATTGGTGCTCATATCTCCATCTACGGTGATGCGGTTAAAGGAGTTATCACAGGCCAAAGTAAGCGCCTCGTCGAGGGCGTCTTTAGTGATAGAGGCGTCTGTCAGGACAAAGCAGAGCATTGTGGCCATGTTTGGGCAAATCATACCGGCGCCTTTTGCGATAGCCGCAATGGTTACGGGTTTACCGGAGATGGTAAGCCGTTTCGAGGCTATTTTGGGGAACGAATCGGTGGTCATGACGGCGCGGGCGGCGTCAAGCAGCGTTGAGTCCCCGATATGTTTTGCGGCCTCTCTGATTTTTGGGGTCATGCGAAAAATAGGAAGTGGGGTGCCGATGACACCTGTTGAGGCTACGAACACCTCGGAGTCGGGGCAATTCTTTATAGTCCCTGAGACGGCAAGAGACATCCTCTGAGCATCTTTGATACCGCGCTTGCCGGTGCAGGCATTAGCGTTACCGCTATTGGCAACGATTGCCCTACCCTTGCCGCCGACTATCCTCTCGGCGTCTAAAATAACGGGGGCGGCCTTAACGAGATTCGAGGTAAACACGGCGGAGGCAACGGCGCTGACGGTAGAGTAGATAATAGCAATATCCTTACGTCCGGGCTTTTTGACAGCGGCCTCGGCGGTGGAGATAAGAAAACCCTCCGGCATGTGGTATTCGATTTCGGACATAGGTAATTATACAAATTTCAGATTCAGATAGGCAAGCCCCGCATCAGGGCAACCCGTGCTATTATTACCGAAGAAAGAGTGCCCTATTTTTTGCCGCGTTTTTCTCTTTGTTCATATGGTAATATCCCAACATATCAGAGCATCTCACATATCAAAATATAATTGGTATCATAACCCCCAGTGTCATAACGCGCATTGGTTCCTCTGATTCTTTGTAAGCGTCTAAATAACTACACCCGTTGATTTCCCTGCGAGGGCATCCC
>NZ_JBJUSG010000089.1:0-15657 GCF_046044395.1 Candidatus Magnetominusculus dajiuhuensis
GATTATACTATACATACTACCAGTATCGTTCTTGCCTTCACCGAGAATCGCTGAAAGATTGCCCTATCGGTTGCATAGACATATAAAAAAGGTGTATACTACCGCATAGGGGTTTCGTGTCCCTGCGAGTTAATGGACTTGTAAAATACTACAGAGGAGAGGTGAATGCGCCATGTCAGAAAAAGACAACAGTAAGATTACCGTTACCGTAGAGCCGCAGTACAAGGACAGAGTTGCAAAATTTCTAAACAGCCGTAACAGAGATGTTGCTGAGATGAAGGAAGAGATAGGCAAAGGCGATTATCCATCCGTTAAGATGACAGGCGGGATGATAAAAAAAGCCGCCGCCGCGATTGGACTTACGACATTCAAGGAAATGGGTGAGGCCATAGAAACCGCAGCCAACCTCAAAGACTCCGCTAAGATGAAGATTCTCATAGAGGAGCTTGCCGACTACCTTGCGCGCGTTGAAATAGTGTAGTCATAGTTGGGTGTTTTTTTAGAATTGAAGATAACGGGGGTCGCGGATATGGCCCGGCAGCAGCGGCCTTGAAACGTAGGGGGTTCCCTTGCGCTGTCTCTGTCAGAGTTGTGGCCACTTTCAGATGACACGGCGGCTATCAGGGTATTGGAGGCGGTGGCGAGCGTAAAACGCGGCAAAACGCCGCCGGGAATATATATTATAAAAATAAATCCAAAATAATAATTTAATGGTTTGACATTAACAAAACCTTTTTGTTATTATAACAGTCCGGTGCTGGTGAAGGTCGAACCTGAACGCAACCAGGGTCGGGCTTGGGCGAAGATAGGGTCAAACCTAAACGAAGCAAGGGCCAGTGCGTAACGCGGGGTGGAGCAGCTCGGTAGCTCGTCGGGCTCATAACCCGAAGGTCGGTGGTTCAAATCCACCCCCCGCCACCAACCCATCGTTTTCTTTTATATACGCCGGTGGGAAATAGCCGACCACATTCAGAAAATCATTGTGGCAGTTCACCTATGTTGAGCATACCATCAGGAGCTTAGCACCCTGCCGATTGATGCTATCAGTTGTTCCTCCTCACCTCACGGTTTGGAGTTAGCGGGTTGCTTTGTCATCCGGGCTTCAAACAGTAGCGTTACCACCTCTGCTTGCCGAACTAAGCTACCGGTTACGGAAAATCAGTGTCAAGTCAAACTTTTTATGCATTTTACCTCTGAAATATTTAATATTGATACGGCATAAAATTAGCGTAAAAAGAGCCACCGGGTCTGTCAGATAAACCGTGTCAAGCGTTTTTGGCCTTAAATATCTTTTTCCAATCCCCGTAAACCATATTCTTATAGGCCGTTCTGTCATATTTGCCGGTCTTATCCCATTCAAACCATTTGTTGACCGGGGCAGAGAAACCACGCTTGTCAGTGCGAAGGATTATCTCTTTGGGCACAATTTTTTTTGCTATCTCCTTGAGCGCCCATTTTGTCACCCCGTCTTTTATCTTATACTTAGACGGCATGGAAAACCCGTATTGTACCAGCCGGTAATCCAGAAAGGGCGAGCGGTTCTCTATGCTGAATGCCATTGACAGGCGGTCAGACATCTGCAAGAGTACCTGCATGGTGGAATAAAAATCGTTCAGCCCCATGGCGTGGACTATGTCGCCGTTTACCTTATCAAAATAGTAGCCGATGCTTTCACTAAGATAGGCGTTTACGGACTTGTCAAACTGGTTTTCGCACCGGTTTACGAGTTTGGCGTATCTCTCCGCCGGACTTCCATAGTACTTGTTTATCAGGTATGAGTATTTATTGAGCGCCTCTACGTGTTTAATCTGCTCGTCGTGGTAGAGCAGCAGGTATCTGTAGTAGCCAGAGAAAGTCTCATCCGCCCCGTCTCCGGTCATCACAACCTTTATATCCTTACACGCCCTCTCAAGCAGCATCCACAACGAAAAGCTCGTCCATGTACACGGTGTGTCCAGATGAAAGGCGACGGCCTCTTTCGTGCGAATAAAATCCTCTTTGCCGGGCCTTATAACCACCAACTCCTTTTTTAATTTGGAGGCAACGAGTTTTGCATAGTCAAGCTCATCAAAGTCGTCGTAGTCGTAGTGGACGGTATACAGGTAATCCGGCCTGGCGATGCACGCGGTTATGGCGCTGTCCAGCCCGCCGCTTATAAAACAGCCAAACTGGTGGACACAGTTCTTTGTCCTCAGATAAATCGCGTCCTCAACGAGGTCGTGGAGGTCTTTGAGGATTCGTTTCCTATCGTCAGGGATTTCAATCAGATTATTCCATAGCTTCCAGTACTCGTGCTTTGTGAAACTATTGGCGTTTGCATTTATGTATTCCCCCGGCTCAAGGCTCAAAATATTCTTAAACAGTGTCTCGCTGCCGACTGTAAACTCATATGCGTTATATGAAATCGCCTCAGCGTTGAACTCGGCGGGCAGCACCTTAAGCAGCGCTTTCATCTCGCTGGCAAATGCAAAAAAGTCCTTCCCGCGCGCATAGTACATGGGCTTCTCGCCGGTCTTGTCTCTGACGATGCAGAGGGTTTTCTCCACCGCGTCATAAATGGCGAAGGCGTACATGCCGTTGTAGTCATTGAAAGATTCTACGCCCTTATCTATGTAATTGTAGAGGGCGGTCTCGGCGTCCGAGTCTGTCTTAAAGTCGTACTTTGACAGCAGTGAGCCTCGTATCGTGTCATGGTTGTATATCTCGCCGTTATAGACAACGGCAAATCTGGCGCTGCTGTCTTCGTAGGGGATGTCATGGGTATGTTTATCTATGATACTAAGGCGCACCATGCCAATGGCGACGCCATCCCATGCCTTAATTGCATATTGGTCAGGCCCCCTGTACTTCATAACGTCAAGCATAGAGGCGACTATCTTTTTTACATCGTAGTCTCTGTTGTCCGAGATGAAGCCGGCAATGCCGCACATGCTATATCAAACCCGGCCTGCCGTCCCCAACGGCGTGATATATCGTGGAATGAGAAAACTCAAAATCCTTGAACAGGGGAACGTTGTCAATTACCACCGCGGCATTAAATATCCCGATACGCATGGCATCTGCCTGTGAGATGCACTTAAACTTATTATGGTCTGTCATAACAAAGAGGGCGTCGCTTTTGAGGCCGTCTGTTAGTATATCTGTTGCCCGGCTGAACGGGAAAATACCGGCAAGGGCCGCCTCGCCGTAAAATGGGTCGTCAACATAGACCACAACACCCAGCCTGTTGAGGTATTCGCCAAGTATTACCGAAGGGGAAAGCTCAATGGTCTTCTGGTTGCCCCTGGTGGTCAGGCCAAGTATGGTTGCCGATTTACAACCCTTGTTGACTATGGATTCGGCATAGTGCAAAATCATGCTCAGGTTGTTGTTGTGCACCTCTTTAATCAATGACAGCATGTGCGGGTTGCCGCTACCGTCGAGGATGTTTTTGACCGACGAAAACATCTTATATCCACCGGCACCTATGCCGAGGTGCGCTTCGTTCAATGTCACGCCGTCCATGAGGTGGCGTGCCATTGCCCTTATGTTTACATCCGGGTAGGCAATGGCCAACTGGTTTGTAAATACGTCAGCGGCGTACTGAAGGGTGTTTTTGGCGTTTTCGTAAACCTCCGCCTCCTTGATATTTGAAAGTGTCTTATATTTAACCCCTAGTATATCGTAAATCAGCCGTGCCTTATTCAGGGATTTCTCGTTTTTAGCGGCAATTACCCTTGTCCTGTCATTATAAAAATATTCCTCGACAGTCCAATCATCCCGAAATGCCGATGCAAAGCCGCAGTTGACAGCGTGGGCTGCCACCACCAGGACGTCAATGAATTGCCTGTCTATCATGCCGGGGACACCCGCCGACTGGAAGATTACCAGCGCATTGTCCAACCTTTCCTTATGTTCAATAAATATATCAGCGAGTTCTTTTAACGCGCTCCTTCCATCTCTGTCCACGGGAGGAAAGGCGAGGAAATGCACATTGGCGTCAAACATAGAGTCTATTGGGACGATACTGGCCTTTGAGCTGTCTATCGCGGGGACATGGGCGTTTGACGACCATGAATAGAGTTGTTCACTGTTAGGTGTAAAATCCCCTTTCATATCAAGTCCTGTTTGCGTTATGTCGAAGATCCTTACCTTAAACCCCTTCGACTGCAATTTGATGGTCTTCGTATAACCCAGATATCCTATGCCCCAAACTGATATGAGCTTGTTGGCAAGCAAGGCCTCTTTAAACTTATCCATTTGTTCAGCTCCCCACGAGTTCGTTTATATTTGTTATAACATACCGGACATCTTCGTCTGTCATTGAGGGAAACATCGGGAGGGACAAGACCCGTGGGAAGACCCCCTCGGCCACCGGAAATTGTCCTGAGCCAGTACGGCCTTTATAGTGGCTGTGCATGTGCAGCGGCCTGAAGTGTACACTTGTGCCGATATTTCTGTCCCTGAGCGCGGTTATCAGCGTGTCTCTGTTGATAGAGGCAGGGATTAGAACGGGAAACAGGTGGTAAGTATGTAAGTGTTCACCTGTGTCGCTTATACCGGGGACTAATGAAATCCCGGCGCTGAGGCCATCCTTATAGCTCCGGGCAATTGCCCTTCTTCTTTCGTTCATAACATCAAGTTTCCTTAGCTGAACGAGGCCAACTGCGGCGTGTATAGAGTCAAGGTTGCACTTATAGCCAATGCCCTCAATGTCATAGAACCATGTGCCGCGCTTTTCGTATCTCTTAAAGGCGTCCTTGTTAATGCCAAAGTAGCTTAGTTTCCTGATTTCCTCTATCAACCGCTCATCTTTAGAGGCCACAAGTCCTCCTTCGCCCATTGCAAGGTTCTTAGTAGCGTAAAAACTAAAGACAGTGGCGGTAGAGAAATTCCCGATTTTTTGTCCTTTATATTTAGTGCCGACGGCGTGGGCGGCGTCTTCAATGACATATATGCCATATTTTTCAGAGAGCCTTGCGATGGCGTCCATATCACACGGGTAACCGGCCATATGAACCGGCATGATGGCCTTCGTGTTTTTGGTTATCAGTCTTTCGGCCATCTGCACATCTATGTTTAATGTGTCCTCCTCAATGTCACAGAGCACCGGTACTGCCCCCGCCCACTCTACCACATGCGCGGTTGCGGCAAATGTCCACGTAGGGACGATTACCTCATCGCCCGCGCCTATGCCAAGTGCAAGCAGCGAAAGGTAAAGCCCCGAAGTGCATGAGTTAAGGGCGACGGTATATATACTGCCGCTTTCGTTAATGTAGGCGGCAAACTCACGCTCAAACTCCGCTACCTTCGGCCCGGTTGTCCAATAGCCGGAGTTCAGCACCTCAGTTACCGCGGCGATCTCCTCATGGCCAACAGAGGGACGCGCAAGGGGCAGGAAGTCCGCCCGCGTCACTTTTCGATGACCTCCCCTGTTCCCTGGGTCCCCATTTCAGGATACCATGAGTCACACTTGCCGCATACAGGGTCGGTGAGTTCAAGGCGCTCATGCTGCCCCCTGAGGTTTTCATACACCGCGTTTGTCCAGATTTCCTTAATCGTGTGCGTCTTTATATCTCCAAGCGGGTTGCCGTTCCAGTCGTGGTTACACCTGCCGACGTTTCCATCGTCGTAAATAAGCATTTCATATGAGGGCATCACACAGGGTTTACGTGTCTCTCTTGGGTTATTGATAGCGCCGAACACACCGTCTTTTGAGTGCTCCTCATAGACCCTCACACGGTCAACACGGTCTTTCCATATCTCCTTAAACACGGCGACATTCTCCTCTGGCGTGTACTGAGTTTTAACCATCGAGGCCTGTGTCTTTACCCTACCTTTGTTAAATTCGAGGAATTTCAATATCTTCTTTTCAACGTCTTCATACTTTGCCGGCACGCGAGTTTGGTTATACGCGGCGGGGGCGTCGAGGCTGAATGAGATAAACGTAATGGCGTTGGTAATGGCCTCGAACTTCTCCTCGGTCAGCAGAGTAGAGTTTGTGGCAATTTGTACCTCTTTAAACTTGCCTGCAACTATATTTAAAATCTCTGTAAAGTTGCGGTGAAGCAGGGATTCGCCCCTTCTGTGGAGGACTATGATGGTCTCGGGATATTGTTTTGCCTCGTCTATAATTTTTTTGAACAGCTCAAGGGCCATAAACCCGCTGAGGTCGGACAAATGGCGGCGCGGGCAATAGACGCAGCGCAGGTTGCAGTTGCTGACAAGCTCTATCTCCAGTCTTTTAGGGAAAATCAAGTCCATATTATAGTTTTTGGCATCTCTCCATTTTTAGGATATCTTTATTATACAACAATGCGTCGAATATGTCCTGTGAAGTGAAATCGTATCTCTTTCCTAAAACGGCCACTACCCTGTTACAAATCTCAAGGTCGCCAGGATAATCCACCGTGAGGACGAGGGCGCTTAGCGGCGTCGGCCTCAGGTTGAAGTCTATGAGTTTTATCTTAAATTTATTTTCGGCTTTTTTGATATATGGGGTTACGTGTTCAAGGCAATCGCGGTCTGCCGTATTGTTTAACGCCGCCTTCAGGGCGATGTCTCTGATTACCTCAGAGTCCAGGCCGGCGATGCACCTGTCTTTAACCGGCGCAACATAGTCAATGCCAGTCTTTTCGAGCATCTTAAACATTTCGTCTATGACAGAGGTATCTACAAACGGGGAATCACCACAAACGCGGCAAATAATACCAGCGCCATAGAACTCCGCGGCCCTGACATATCTTTCAAGCACATTGTCAAGGCTGCCGCGAAACACGGGTATCCCCCCGGAGCGGCAGTATTCATAGAGCTGGTCGTCGGTCTTGTCGCCTGATGTGGCAACGGCGGTGATACCGGCCTCTTTAGAGTTCAGACACCGCTCATAGACAAAGCGAATCAGCGGTGCTCCCGCCAAATCACTCATCATTTTTCCCGGAAACCGCGACGACGACATCCGCCCCTGAATAATAATGGCCTTTTTCATAAGCGAATATAACATTTTTCCCCATTTGAGGACAAATAAACTTTTTAATAGAAACAGCCGATATAGATATCATGAACAGGATTAGTCGGCATGGTTTTTGCTACAACAACTATATGAAGTATACAAATATGAATAAGTTGTATATCCGGAGGAGGCTGCCATGTTAAAGCTATTACACCAGAAGAGTTTGAAAGAAGCAATGGTTGTATGCCTGGAAACAGAGGACCTCTATTTCTCGCATCCCCTTAATGAGAGGATTAAAGTTGTCTTGTACATTTATAACTTGTGCAATAAATCAAAGCACCTGTATTAAAAGCGCCACACGCGGCGGCGGCATATGAATGGGCAGGCGTATGAACTGCCCACGCGGGGCGCTGTTTAATATATTTCCGCCATATAGCGAGTTTCTGCCGTAATGATTATCACGGTAACATTAAACCCTTCACAGGACAAGACGCTGCGGGTTGACGGGCTGAGGCTGGATTCCATCTGCCGTGCTGATATTTTAAGAATCACCGCCGGAGGCAAGGGGATAAATGTCTGCCGGGCTATAAAAAGGCTTGGAGGCGATACCATTGCCCTGACGCTGTTAGGCGGGGCAACGGGTGGGCTAATTGCCTCGCTACTGAAAAACGAGGGGATTTCATTTCAGTACACACCTATTACGGGGGAGTCCCGAACCTGCCTTTCGCTTATTGATTCCCTGAAAAAAACTGAGACGATAATCAACGAAAACGGGCCATCTGTAACCGTGCCGGAGCAACAGAGTTTTAAATCAATGTACGGCGGGGCAATAGGAAAAGGAGATATTATAGTCATATCCGGCAGTGCCGCAGCGGGGATTGACAGTGCGATTTTCCCTGGGCTTATCGAGACTGCCCATCAAAGGGGAGCGGCAACGATACTTGACGCAAGCGGCGAGTTTTTGGCTGCCGGAGTTAAGGCCATCCCAAACGTATTAAAGATAAACAAGCAGGAACTTGCCCACCTCGCAGGCAAACCGCTAAACAGCCGTGCCGCGGTGATAGAAGAGATGAAAAATCTTACGGCACTGGGTATTGGGCGGGTGATAATAACAGACGGGGGGCACAGGACGCTCGCGCTCTCAGGTGGTGAGGGGTGGCAGGTAACGCCGCCGCGTGTGGAGCCTCTAAGCACGCTTGGCTCAGGGGACTGCGTAAGCGCAGCCCTTGCGATGGGGATGGAACGTGATATACCGTTTGAAGCCGCCCTCGTTGAGGCAGTGGCGGCGGGGGCGCAAAACACCCAGTCATACGGGGCCGGGATTATTGACAAAGAAGGCGTAATAAAGCTGTCGTCATTGACCATGATTAAGCGCGTATATTAATTGGGCGGTGGGACTTAAATGTTTGATGATGCAATAATCAGGGGGCTTGAAAATAGAGGAGTATCTGTGATAGTATAAGACCGGCAGTGTTTTGAATTATTAAAACAGCAGATTGCGGGAGGTCGAAATGTCATATATGAGCCTTATTGAAAGCAACGCCAGGAATGCAGTAGCTATGTTGGTGCTAAACAAATTAAGACATAAATTGCTAAAGAGAGAAGGGGCTTCAGTAGCTGAGCCAGAGATTGCTCTCATTGATAAGTCTATAGAAATATATCAATCCACTACATTGACTAAGGATATGATCATTTACAGTTTTTATAGTGTTGGGAATATTGCTAAATCATCAGCCCTGGAGCTTTCTGATGCGATAGATACAGCACTCAACAGTCTGGCGGCCATGAAAAAAGATAAAGTTGATTTTATAAATAGCTTAAAAAACGTTTTAGACTGTTTACGATCAGATCAGCCGGTAACAGAAAAAGATAAGGAACTATCCTTAGATTTGATTAGACACGCTATGTATACAATTAGCTCAGGCGACAGTGCAAACAAAGACAGTATTATTAATCCGATAACCTTTTAAGAGATAAATTTAATGAACATTTTTAGAGAAATAGCTGATAGTTTTATTGATGCAGAGTTAGAGGTCATCAACAGTTTAGTATTGCAAGACCCTCAACCATGCGTGAAGGAAGTTTGTGGAATAATAAAAATATATCTTGAAAACGAAAAAAGTAATATTTTTGATGACACTGATTTAATATCAATCAAAAAACAACTCAGTTTAATATCAGAAATTATAGATTTGTTTATTATGGCTCTCCCAAATGAATCTTCGTGGTGGGTTATGCCATTGGTGAAGGAATGTTATGAGCTATGCAATCTTGATTTCACACAAAGAAAGATACTGATTATTCATTCACAAGACAGTAGTTATTATAAAGTGATTCCTGATATTACCAGCAATATCTCTAATATAGTTTATGATAATAACACAAAGATAGATATATTTATAATTCCAATAGTTGCATGCTATGATGTCTCTTCTATCTCTATTTTGGGTCATGAAGTAGGCCATATAGCATTGAATAGCATAGATATTTTTGATAAATTTGTTACAGATGAGTTTGTAAATCAATACCCTGATAATCTTGATTTGCTCGATTATGAGAAACGAAAAGAATTGAAGGAGCTTAGACAAAAGATAGCGTTGTATATAGCAGAATATGTATGTGATCATATAGGCTATAAATTGTTTGGACCTGCATTCGCGTATGCCTTGCTTAAAGAATTTTGCCCTTATATTTCTCAGCCCAAGAGTAATAGTGATAGCCATCCATCACAAGTAAGCCGCTTTTTGAACTCGTACAAAAAACTTAAGGATTATTTTTCAGAATCAGAACAAGCTAATAAAGGTTTGAACATATGTATAAAAAATATGATAGATAACATTAGCCCTCTTTTAGGTAATACATTAAAACCTCTCGACGATGAGCATCAGGATAAAATAGAGCAGTTTTCAAGTGAAGTAGCTGGAAAGATAAGTGACATGCTCACAATAACACCATCAAAACCATTAGAAGAAATATGGAAGTTAGTTGAACCAGAAATTAATGCCTTCAGACCCCCGTTTGAGAAAGTTAGCGAAAATCAACCGGAAATTATTTCTCCCATTGAAGCAGTAACGGCAACTTCGATATATTACCATGGAAAACACTACACAGAACATAACGATTTTTATAAAGTAAGCTTAAATCATAATAATAACAAAATATCAACTCTACATAATAAGTTAATAGACCATTTAAAATATGCTATCAGTTTGTATGACTTCGCCAAAGCATCGAACAAAAAATGTTGCCAATCGCTTTCTGCGGAAGATTTAACCACTACTTTATGGTCAATGAGAACTCGGGACACAGGTGGAAGTCCAAACCCATTAGTTATCACACCTTCTATTGACCCCAAAAGTCAATATAGTCCGAATTCTGTAGATTTAAGACTGGGGACCTCTTTTCTGTTAAATAAGTTAACTAATTATACTCATGTGACGCCGACAAAAGGAGACGGCAGTAATGAAATACCGTTAGAGAAGTTCTATATAAAGAAACATATACAGGTTGGAGATGATTTTATATTACATCCTCACCATTTTATATTGGCAACGACATTGGAGTATATATGTTTACCATATGATTATTATGCATTAGTACTTGGAAGATCAAGCTGGGGCCGTTTAGGCTTAACTATTGCAACTGCCACTACCGTTCATGCTGGTTTTAGAGGATGCTTAACGTTAGAGTTAAGAAATTTAGGTGAAACTCCATTGTTATTAAAAGTGGGTTTGCGAATAGCTCAATTATGTCTGATATCGGTTCAAGCGGATAAGACTAGTGCTGGTTATTATGCGTCTTCTGGTAAATATATCGGGCCTGTTTCCGCAGAAATTCCTAAAATTAGAACAGATTGCGATTGGGATATACTCGATAATTATCAAAAGAATATTGCAGGATAAGCTGTGTGTAAAGGACGAAAAAGGATACAGTCTATTTTTTTTAGCGTATCCGTAGTGTTATCACTTGTTGCATCAGTTTAAATAAACTTTCCTCGTCAAGGGCAAAACAGGCGGATGGCAACACAGGCGCGTCTTATGATTCAAAACACGGATAAGGAACTATTGATGAGCATTGTCGAAAAAATAGATACGAGTGGTGTTCGTTCCTCATAAAAATCTCACAAAACCCCAAAACAGATTGCACTTTTACGTAGAGAACTACTATAATCCCTTTTGTTATGCTTTCAAAAGTGCTTAGTGCCGCGATTGCTGGAGTAAACGCCTATCTGGTGGACGTGGAGGTTGATATTGCCTCAAAGGGGCTTCCTCATTTTTCTATCGTCGGGCTGCCAGACACAACCGTCAAAGAGAGCAAGGACAGGGTTCGCGCCGCACTGAAGAATATCGGATTTTCATTCCCGCTAAAACAGATAACCGTAAACATGGCCCCTGCCAATTTGAAAAAAGAAGGCTCGGCCTTTGATTTGCCGCTGGCGGTTGGGATTTTGGCCGCCGAGGGCGCCGTACCGGCTGCGAAACTGAAGAGCTTCCTCATCACCGGCGAACTCTCCCTTGATGGAGGTATAAAACCCACGAGGGGCTGCCTCTCAATGGCGATAGCGGCAAGGCAAGCAGGGCTTGATGGCCTGATTCTGCCATACGAAAACGCCGCCGAGGCGTCTGTCGTAGAAGGCGTAAATATATTTGGAATGAAACGCCTGACCGACGTTATTGAGTTTTTAAATAACGCCACCACCTTTAGCCCATGCGTCACTGACGTGTCGAAAGTCATGGCGGAGTCTTCTGTTTATGAGGAAGATTTTATGGATGTAAAAGGACAGGAACACGCCAAGCGTGCCCTTGAGGTCGCAGCCGCCGGAGGCCATAACATCCTGATGATAGGCCCGCCCGGCGCTGGTAAGACCATGCTGGCAAAGCGCACGGCCTCAATCCTTCCCCCGATGACCTTTGATGAGGCCATTGAGACAACCTCTATACACAGCGTTGCGGGATTCCTCAAACCCGACGTGCCGATACTGGCGAGGCGACCGTTCCGGTCACCCCATCACACTATCTCGGACATCGCCCTTATTGGTGGCGGGCAAATGCCCAGACCGGGCGAGGTCTCGTTGTCACATAACGGCGTGCTGTTTCTTGACGAGCTGCCGGAGTTCAAACGAAACGTCCTTGAAGTGCTGAGGCAGCCCATCGAAAACGCGGAGGTGACAATCTCAAGGGCAGCGGCCACAATAAACTATCCCGCGTCGTTTATGCTCATAGCGGCCATGAACCCATGCCCCTGTGGTTATTCAGGTGACAGCCGACGCCCCTGCATCTGCTCCCCTTCACATATTCACAGATACCGGAGCCGTGTCTCAGGCCCTCTGCTTGACCGCATAGACATACATGTTGACGTCCCTAACGTGCCGTATAAGGAACTATCAAGCAGCACATGCGGCGAGGCGTCCTCAAACATTCGGGAGCGCGTCAACAGGGCAAGACATCGCCAGACTGAGCGATTCAAAAAGGATAAGATTTACTCAAACGGCCAGATGAGGACCAGGCACATAAAGAAATACTGCGCACTGACGCCCGACGCACAACGTATCTTTGATTTGGCAATGGAGCGCCTTGGGCTTTCCGCGCGCGCCTATTCAAGAATATTAAAAGTCTCAAGGACAATCGCTGACCTTGATGACAGCGACACCATCACCCAACGGCACATCTCCGAGGCCATCCAGTACAGAACCCTTGACAGGGTGGCGTTTTAAATGTTTAGCCGGAGTACCGAAGCCGCCAACGGGCGGCAGCCCAAACGCAATAAACAAAACGTTGGCCAATTTACGGGTGAAGGGGGGTTACCCCCCTTCGTCTTTAATCCTTAGGCTGTTATGACAAAAGATAAATCCAAAAATAACCCTGCACCCAGTCCCCCATCCATAAATCTTACCAAACAGCGCGCCGCCGTTGCGGTAATGTTTCTCTTCTTCGCCGCTATCCTTTTCACGTTTATGCTTAAAGAGCCATATCATTATGACACGGTGCTGTATATGAAGACCGTGGATACGTTTAAAGATTCCTCTAAGCTGCAGTGTTTCTTTGACGCCCGGTGTCTTACCGGTTATACGCTTGTTCCATTGGGCATAATACTGGGAAAACTTACGCTGCCCGTAACAATGGGGCTTTGCGCGCTCATCAGCCTATTCTTTTATTACCTGTGGATAAAAGAACTCGCGGGATTTAGGCCAGCGTTCATCTCAACGCTATTTTTATTCATCACCCCCGCCGCCCTGATGACTATTACGCATCTCAAGGAGGATTTTATCGGCCTTATGTACCTGTCCGCCGCCTTGTGGCTTGCCGGTAGGTACCGCCACGCGTACTGTAAATATATCTCCGGCGTTGTGCTGGGCCTTGCTATACTTTCTAAGGATACGATAACCCTGTTTCTGCCATTTTTCGCGTTTTTCGCTTATATGAGCGCGATTGATGTCAAAGACAACTGGACTGATATATTAAAAAAAGTGAACCTGAAAAAGGGGCTTATACGCGTGGGGATAATCATGGGCGCGGCCCTCGCCGTATCTCTGATAATCGACAGCTCACATTTTATTGGCCTGATTCGCAAGACCAAATCCCCATATGACGGGCAGTTTATGGGCGTGTTTTCTGCGCTCTTCCCTATGGGTGTTGCGTTTTGGAGATATGGTGTAGGCAATTTTTTATTTGTCGGGCAGTTTATCGGCCTTGCCGCACCCTTTTTGGTGAAGGACAGGACGAAAAGGCTCATATATCTGGCGTTTGCCGTCCAGTTTTTAGCGATTTCGGATTTCTACTGCAATATCACCGTCGTAAAGTACAGGCATTTTCTGTGGCAGGGGTTTATGTCCTTTCCGCTTATGATTGTGGTAATTGATGAGATATTAAAAAGATATAAAATAAAAGAATCTATCTCCAACGTATTAATCTATGGCACAGCGATTATTATTTCAGCCGTGCTGTTTATGGGCGTTTATCCGGCGCTTTCGTTTCACACGAGGTATAACCCCGTTGCTGATTTCTTTAAAAACTCCGGCATTGCAAAAGATAACGCGACGGTCTTAGGGATGGACAACTGTGTGTTCCCACCATATTTCATGGGGTTGCAGTGCGGCGTCCACCCGCTAAACCCGTCAGAGGCGGCAGCCCGTGAGTACGCCAACGGGGTTTTATCAAGCCTGCAAGGTGGGAGAGCAATATATCTGCTGCCGGATTTTTTCTCTTATGACAGAACCGGTACGCTGCGCGCGGTGTTTTCAAAATACTTTACAGGGCGCGTGGTTTACAGAAACTGGTTCATTGATTTTCACGCGATGGACTATGGCTACTCCCCCGGCGAACTGAAAGACAATCTTCTGAGCCAGTACCCGCCCGGCACATGTGCCATTCAATATGAAAAGACAGGAGATGACACTATACTTACAGGCAAGGCCGAAAACGTACCGGTTGAAATATACACGTATAAGCTGCAATGCGGGGACAACGTAAATAGCCTCAACGCCGCCGTAATAAAGGGGCGGGCATTTACGGGGCTTGAAGTGGAAGGAATAATTCAACTGCTGCCCAAAAAAAATATTTGATAGTCCTTCATTTATTTCCATTTCAAATATGGCTCAGAGCCTCTCTGTAAAAATGAACGCGGTCTATGCTATATTCAGACAGTGCGTTTATTAAATGCATAGAGACGGTGATTTTTTTGGAAACAGGACAAAGGGCTGGATAAGGTGAATGTCTCGTTGAAGATATGTACGTTTAACGTTAACTCAATAAGGGCAAGGCTGGGGCTGCTGTTGGATTGGCTGAGGCATCGCGGGGACGATATAGATGTCCTCTGTCTTCAGGAACTCAAGACGGTGGACGAGGGGTTTCCAATTAGTGAATTTCAGGCCCTCGGCTACCACTGTGAACTCTTCGGGCAGAAGGCATTTAACGGTGTTGCGATATGCTCCCGACTGCCAATCGTCTCCGTTACAAAGGGCCTTGACTCAGGCGACGAATGGGACAAACAGAGGCGCGTCATGCAGGTGCGCCTTGGTGGTGCTGCAGACGGCATTACCGTGGTAAACGTCTATGCCCCACACGGCGGTGAAAGGGGGTCTGAGAAGTTTAATTATAAATTGCGGTGGTATGAAAAATTTCAATCATATCTCGGCACCATCGCACATGATACGGCCTTTGTCGTCGGGGATTTTAACGTGGCACGCTATGACACAGACGTATATGACGCCGTTGCGTTAAAGGATACAATCGCAACGATGCCCGAGGAGCGCGGTGCCTTTGAGGGCGTCATTGACTGCGGTTTTACGGATATCTACGGCCATTGCCACCCGGGCAAAAGGCAATACACATGGTGGGCATACGGGGCAGCCATATGGAAAGACCAGGGCATGAGGATTGACTACGCGCTGGCGTCGGCACAGGCCCTGAAAATAACGAAAGACATCGGTGTTGACCTCTGGCCCCGCAGAAAAAAGGCGCCCACCCCGTCTGACCACGCGCCCCTGATTGTGGAGTTATAATAAAATGCAGTCATAAGGGGTTGTCATGGCGGGAAAGTATCCTGTCCCTTTATTAAGGGGCTTAGGCCCTCGGGAGCGACGCTTAGCCATAGGACACGCCTTTGAGGTTTTCCACATCCGTTAACCATCCATTGAAGATAAGGCACTTTTCACGAATTATGTTCAGGCCAATTGCTTTGTAAGCGTCAAGAAAACCCCATCTTTACAGTGGGGGTAGCAGATGTCATAA
>NZ_JBJUSG010000090.1:0-15369 GCF_046044395.1 Candidatus Magnetominusculus dajiuhuensis
ATTCCGGCTTGTCCGGAATCGTCCCTTAAATGGTTGTTTCATGATGATTTTTCCTGTTCTGAGATATAAGGACAGATTCCGGACAAGCCGGAATGACAGCCAAAGAAAAGAATAGTCTGGAAATTATTACAACTTCCCATGATAACTTGTTTTATTCGTTAGAACAAAATTACCGTGAAAATAATATAGCGTATCATTGACAGACCATAAACCGCTGTGATAGATTGCCATAGTGGGTATGCCGCATTCAATAATAAGGAGGCACTTAAAGAATGAAAATAATGGTTTCTGGTTCTGTCGCGTACGACAGGATAATGGATTTCCCGGGCAAGTTTTCTGACCACATCTTACCCGACAAGATACACATGTTAAACGTATGCTTTATGATAAACGAGCTTAAGGAGAACTTTGGCGGCACGGCGGGCAATATCGCCTACGCACTGTCCTTGCTTGGTGAAAAACCCGATGTTGTGGCCTCGGCGGGGCATGATTTTAACGCCTACGGCAATTGGCTTAGAGAAAACGGTATCTCTACGGACTTCATCAGGATAATACCAACCGAGTTCACCGCCGGGGCATATATCACCACAGACAACCAGGACAATCAAATCACCGCCTTTAACCCGGGGGCGATGAAACACAGCTCGGCGTACGATTTCAACTCCCTTGACCCGCAAAAGACAATTGCCGTTGTTGCCCCGGGAAATCTCGACGATATGTATAATTTCATTAAGATATACAAGCAACGGAGAATTCCCTATATATTCGACCCCGGACAGTCACTTCCGGCGTGGAACAAAAACCAGCTCTTAGAGATGATCTCAGGGGCAAAGATTTTCATAAGCAACGACTACGAGCTTGGCCTTACCATAGAGAAGACCCGCGCCACTGTGCAAGAGTTATCTTCAATGGTAGAGATATTGATAACCACTAAGGCGGAGAAAGGCTCTTCCGTAATGTTCAAACGAGACGGCAGACTTGATACTGTGGACATCCCGGCCGTGATTCCATTCAGAATCAGTGACCCAACCGGTGCCGGAGACGCCTTCAGGGCAGGTCTCATAAAAGGGCTGCTGCTGCCACAACAGGACATCATCCACGCGGTGAAAATGGGGACAGTCAGCGCCTCGTTTTGTGTGGAAGTTCATGGAACCCAGAACTACTCATTCACAAAGGAATTATTCAACGAGAGATTTGCGGCTGAGTTTTCACTGACAGCCTACTAAGGCGCAGTACACGACATATCAGCGCGGTTAGGGCAACGCGGTTGGGGCATGTGACAGGTCTTCAATCAGACCAATATGTCTATGAGACCTTTTTCGGGCGCGGCCTTTCTCTTTGCCTTCTGCGTCTTCTTTTTGCCGTTGTCCCTTTTAGCCCACATGGACGATGTCTCCACGGCTCGCGGACCTACAATACTACTTATGGATTCAACTGGCATCTGTAAGTATTCATTCGGCATATTTACCTCCCGTGAGACAGTGTTAATTATATAATCGGTAAAAAAGGCTGCGAAGTTTAACTCCAGATGAGTCTTCCGCGACGTAAGGCCCAGCATGAAATCGTGACATCAACGAACAATGACGCAGGGTGAATGGGTGCCACCGCCATTTTTACGCCAATGAGGGCCGTCCTCAGGCCGTGATTATTAGCACTGCCGTTTATGTTCGTTAAGACCTTGCCCTCAAATTCATGGACAGGGCTATTCTCTTGCGAAGTGGAGCCATTTAATTTTCTCATAAGCTGCCTTTTTGACAGCGCGGCAACCTGCTCCCTTGACGAACCCACCCCCACAGCGGCAATCAACGGGAAACAGACCTTACCCTCCGCACCCGCAACCGCCTCTTCAATACACCCGGCAATGGCGTCGTATCCATGCGGCAGTATCACCCCCCCGGCAGTCAAACCGCCCTCGGTGAGAGTGAAGAGCCTGCCCGCGTTTTCACAATCTGCCCCATTGAGCAGCAAGTCTATTACGAGGGACGTCCCCTCTGACTCTTCAAAGTAGATTATCGGATAGCCCTCTACCGGAGCCGGGCCGCCCATCAGCGATTCAAGTACGCCTTCGGCGTGAAAACTTATTTTTTTGGCAGCAGCCTTTGTGCCTTCTATAACGATCCCGCCGATCTCGTTCTGGCTAAGGCCGCGGGGGATTTTTATCCAGAACACCGGGATACCGGCATCGCGGCACACCGGCATCTTTGCCGCCCTTGCGGCTCTCATCCTTTCGACCAGCAAGGCCAACGCGCCCCTGCCGGGGGACTCCGCAGGTTCGGCCTCACACGCCCCGGCAATCGCCCTCTCAACGTCCGGCGGGACCGACGACGCCACCTTCTTATACAGCTCGACGATCCCGTCTATCAGTTTTAGCATTTACATGCCTTATCGCCGCTTATTTGGGATTACCAACCGGCGGATGCCCCTCTGGCAGTGCGCCACCCGTGGGATTGCCCACTGGAGGATGGGCTCCGGGCAAAGCGCCGCCAGTATCCGCACCATGTTCAGGTTTTACCGATGTGTTTTTAATGACAAACTCATCAAGGGCCTTTTTATCCATAACAACGTTGTAACCTTTCTCTACGCCCATATAATAGTCGTCGAACGCCTTGTTTTTCTTCTGCTCTGTAAGCAGTTGTGTTATCATGTCTTTAGCTGAGTCAAAGTCAACCTTCTTTGCCGGCTTCATGTCCGTCAACTTTATTATGTGATAGCCAAAGGTGGTCTTAACAGGGGCACTCAATTCGCCTGTCTTCAGCTTAAAAGCCGCCTCGTCAAACGAAGGCTGCATCTGGCCCTTTGAGAAAAACCCAAGGTCGCCGCCCTTGTCCGCCGTCATCTTGTCAATTGAGACCTCCTTCGCCACTGAGGCAAAGTCAGCCCCTTTCTGTATTTTTTCCGCCGCCGCTTTGGCCTCTTCCTCAGTTTTCACGAGGATATGGCTGGCCTTTACCTGCTCCGGCATCGTAAAGTCTTTTGTGTTATTGTCGTAATACGCCTTCACCTCATCAGGGGTGACCTGTGCCATTTCTGGTTTGAAGGCCTTCTGTACGAGGGCGTTTATACTGTTTACCTTCTTATAATCCTCAATCTTCCTGACATACTCAGGGTCTTTGTCCATACCGGCCTTTTTTGCCTCAAGGTTGAGCAGCTCATTTTTCTTCAACTCTTCTATGAGTTTTGCCATACCTTCCTTGCCTTTGAAGAACTGCTTTACATCTGGCGGGAGTTTTGACAACTCACTCTCAATGAGGGCCGCGGTTATTGATGCGTCTCCGATTTTAACAATCGGGGTTGTGTCTGATGGGGCTGTGTCGGCCTGGCCTTTTGAAGCGTTGTCTGTGTATTTGGACATAAAGCCGTCCAGTGCCTTCTGGTCAACCTGCACGGGATAGCTCTTTTCGATTTGGGCGACATAACCATCGAACGCCTTTTTCTGCTTTTCAGAGGTCAGATATTGTATTATCATGGTTTTTGACGGCTCGAATTCCACTTTTGCGGAAGGCTTGGTGTCAACAACCTTTATTACATGATAGCCAAACTGTGTCTTGACTACGGGGCCTATCTCGCCTTTTTTCAACTTAAAAACGGCCTCGTCAAATGAGGGATCAAGCTGTCCTTTGGCAAAGAATCCTAAATCGCCGCCCTTTTGGCCAGAGACCTTGTCTATGGAATTGTCCATGGCAACGGTGGCAAAATCACCGCCTTTTTTCACCTTTTCCAATACCTTTTTTGCCTCATCCTCTGTCTTGAGCAGTATGTGGCTTGCCCTTATTTGATCGGGCATCATGAACTCTTTCGGGTTCTTATCGTAGTAGTCCTTCGCCTCCTCAGGAGTTACCTTTATATCGGCCATGTTCACGTTTTTCGTAATCAGGGCGTTTACAAGATTCAGCCTCGCAAACTCCTGCAGCTTTTTGTCAAACGCGGGGTCTTTGTCAATGCCCTGTTTTTTCGCCTCAAGATACAGAACCTCTCTCCTTTTTATCTCATCAACAAAATTCACAAGCCCGTCTCTGCCGGTAAAAGCCGCTTTATAACGGGGCGGCAGCTTGGCGAGGTCCTCCTGCAACTGGCCGGTTGTTATGGTGACGTCATTGACTTTAATAACTGGTGTCCCTTCTTGTTTCAGGCCGCCGGACTTCCCTTGCTGGCCGTCGCACGATACCAACAGCGTCACGGCTAAAATCATCAATAGCAGTTTTTTCATCCCTAATCTCTCCATTCGTTCGTTTTTTTTTGGTACGGTCTTTCCTTCAACGCCATATGATAACAAATACGTGCAACTTTTTGTCAGCCTAATTTTTTATTAGTCAAAAAGGCCTTCTTTAGAGGCGGTCTTATCTTCGCTGAAGTCTTTAAGGACATCTTTCAGGTCTTCCTCCGTCGTGCGAAGCCTTGCCTTACACGCCTTTATCAGTTTTATGGCACGTTTTACCTTTTCTGTCAACACATCAACATCAATGGTTTCACTTTCTATCTCAGATATTATCCCCTCGATTTCTTTCAGTGCCTCAGAGTACTTAAATCCCTGTTTCATGTTGAACCTCCGTCTGTATGGCCTCGCTTTCAATGGTACCATCATATAGATGCGTAGTCAAACGTGTGCCTGGGGAAACACCCGCTACTGAGCGCAGCGTCTTGCCATTTACGCTGGTGATGCTAAACCCCCGCTTCAATATGTTCTCAGGGTTCAGATGCCCTGCCGCGGCAAGCGCGGCGTTCAGCCTTTCCCCGTGTTTTTCCAGTATCTTCAGGCTGGAATTTATCCCTTTCGTGCAGGTTTCAAGGATAAAACGCTGCCTCATCAACGCCGCTGACGACGCCACCCCAACGCCCTTCGACAATATAAAGAGCCGTCCCGACGCCTCAAGACATAGAGTTCCCGCCGCTTGCAGCAGCCTTTGTCCATTGGAATCTATCATGTCCTCGAACTGTCTTACCCGCTCAACAATAAACGCCGCCGCCGCGGTAGGCGTCTTTATCGTCGTGTGGGCGGTTTCGTCAATTACCGTCTTATCCCTTTCGTGGCCTATGCCGGAGATTACCGCAATGGGAAACAGGGCAATTGCCCTTGCAACGGCATAGTTGTTAAAGCAATCCAAATCCGACGCCCCGCCACCGCCGCGTGTAATTACCACCACATCGAAATCCTCCACACGGGCGTGGCACAACGAAAGCGCCCTCAGCATAGAATCCTCCACCCTGTCTCCCTGAACAGCCACCTCAAACAGCGTAATGCTAAAGGCGTAGCCAAATGGGTTTCCCCTGAGGTGCCTGGCGAAGTCCTCATACCCCGCCGCCGTCTTTGACGATAAAACGGCTATGGAAAGCGGTACCAGCGGCAACGGTACGGCCTTATTTCTGTCTATTAATCCCTCTTTTGTAAGCCTCTCGATTATCTGGCGTTTTGCCACCGCCATCTCTCCAAGCGTATACGACGGGTCAATAGCCTGCACGATGAGGCTGAGGCCAAATCTCTCGTGGAAGTTCAATGTGGCCTCAATGAGGATTTTCATGCCCTTTGCAAGCGTCTGGCCGGTGGCAGACTTAAACTCCCTTGACACCGTCTTCCATGTGGAGGCCCATACGCGGGCGCTAATCTGCGCCTTTATCCCCGTGTCGTCCTTCTCTATCAATTCCATATAGCAGTGTCCCCTGGCGTCAACGGTCAGGGAGGCCGTCTCGGCCTTTATCAGAAAGCGGGCGGGAAAGGTAAGTGAGAGCGCCTCTTTGACAATTAGATTAAACTCGTAGAGGCTTAGGAGAATTTTTTCTGGCATGTCGTCTTTTTTCCTCTATTCTCAGGGCGTCAAGCATACTGATGTCGGCCGGGGCCACAGTTATTTGAGCAAGCGGCGCGCGCTCGCCTCCGCCAACAATTTTATACGCGGAGACGGTTACAGAGTTTTCATGTTTAGAGTCGGAATATCTTGCCGTCAGCGAGGCGGCGGCTTTAAGCGCAACATCGTCCACGTCTCCGGTGACAATCGTAACCGGTGAGCCAACATCCTCAACGGCCATAGTAATATCTCCCTCTTGTACATGGGCCTCTATGGTGTTATTTTCCAGTTCATCTCTTCCCACGACGGCCTTACACGTACAAGAGAGCCGGAAATGCCGCCCTGTTTTCAATAGATTTATATCTCTTACGGGTGGTTCTGGCACATGACAAAGCAGCTCCCTCAGCCTGTAAGAATATATAGGGTCTGTAAGCAGGCATCCACCCGCAGGATTGGGGAATTCAGTCAGGCCGAACTCCCTGGCCAGCTCTATCTGCGGCCTTCTCGTGCGCCCGTTAAAGGCGTGTAGCCTCTCTCTGTCTATCAGGGCGTCAAGCTCGGCACGCGACGGCGGCAAGAGCTTAGCCGACAGCGGCCGTACGACCATGCCAACAACGCCGGCCTCTTTATCTATCAGTGGAAAACACTCCCGCCGCTGGCTCATCGGGCGTTGTCCGATGACCTCGCCGGTTATAATGAAATCCCCGCCGGTCATCTCCAAAAACACCTTTGCCTCTTTGAGCATCAGAATCCGGCAGTCTATGCAGGGATTCATGTTCTTGCCGTGGCCGAATTTCGGGTGTTTGACAATATCAATAAATTTATCGGCAAGATGGCAGAGTTTTACGTCAAAACCGAACTTCTCCGCTGCGGCATACGGGTCTTTAGAGCAGGATGACCTGTCGGTTATATCGCAGCCAAAGTGGTTCTGAAAGGAGATAGCAGTGACCTCCACCCCCTGCCTTAACATGGTTATGATTGCCAGCGTGCTGTCAAGCCCGCCGGAGAACAATGCCGCCGCCTTTACCACCATCAGGAGGGTATGATAACATTTCGTACATTTTATGGCAAAGGGTTATTCGACACATAGACAAAAGGCGATAATCAGTGGTATCCTTAACGGGTGTGTGCACAAGGGGGTGTGACTGTGGGGGTTATATAAAACATTACGGTATAATATAACGAGGTGGATGTGTCTCTTTTAACGAATACTTTTTTTATAATCAGACGCTGCCGTAGTATAGGGTTCGCCACAAACGAGGAAGGCTCAAAGTGAAACGTCTGCTTACCGCCCTGCAGCGGCGCACTCTGAAGTCAAAGCTCCTGCTGATTTTTTCCTTCCTGCTTGCGATTGCCTTCAGTTTCGGCATAGAAAGCCTGTATAGCAAGCACACCATGAGCGGCAAGATTCACTTCCTCTATCAATTCACACTCGGAGTTGAAAGTGCGAAGGATATGCAGAGCCGCTGTATGCAGCTCAAAGATATACTGCTTGAGGTGATTGTCTCACCTGACCAGCAACAGCGGGGGAAATTACTCAGTCAACTGTCGCAGGTCAGCGGCAACATTGCGCGATCCATAATGGAACTGCGCACTCGCATAGCCCCGAAAGAAAATAACAGCGAAGAAAACAAAAAGGAGCTGGCAGATTTTGAAGTGCTGCTTGCCGGCTATCTGCGCCAGACAGATAAGGCCGCAGCCCTTATCAGCAGTAATTCTTTGGCTCAGGCACAGGCCCTGGCCACCTCTGCGGAGTTTTAAAATCTCAGGCTTGCAGCCAATGCCAGGCTTGAGACTATCATCAAAAGGGAGCAGGATAATGTCAGAGAACTGGCAAGAAAGGCAGACCAGGGGGACAGAAAGTCCTTCTGGCTGACTATCTTATTCATTGGAGTCAGTCTCCTTGCGGGCCTGCTGATAGTACATATCATCAATAATTCAATCCAGCGCCCATTGAGTAATATTCATGACGCCGTTGGCGAATTCGTGGCGGGGAATATTGAGCGCCTGGTACCGCACACCGACTACCCAAATGAACTCGGTGCGTTGGCCCGTGCCATAGAGAAACTGCAGGGCGAGGCGCGCCAGCTTGAAGACCAGCGCTGGATTAAGACCAACACTGCTGAAATAGCAGGTGACCTGCAACATGCAACCAGTTTTACCGACCTGTCCCAGAGATTCATGTCCGGCGTGGCGCCTCTTATCCGGCTGGGACACGGCGTGTTTTTTATCTATGAGGAGCAGCAGAAGCGCCTGCGCCAACTTGGTGGCTACGCCAACAGGGAGCGCAGTGACCCGAATCAATCCTTTGCCCTTGGCCAGTCAATGGTAGGGCAATGTGCGGTGGAGCGCGCCCCGATAACTATTACAGACCCGCCGGAGGACTATATACGCATCCCCTGCTGCCTTGGGGAGGGCGTACCTCGTCGCATCACACTGTTACCTGTGGTGCGCAACAACAACCTGCTGGCAGTGCTGGAGTTGGCCACATTCGACCAGTTCAGCGTAAGAGAACAGGCGCTGCTTGATGAGATGCTCCCGGCCCTGGCGGTAAGCATTGAGATATTTGACCGCACTGTCAAAACCAAACGGCTTTTGGATGAGACACGGCGCCAGGCGCAGGATATGGAGAGACAGGCCGCCCTGCTTAAAGACCAGCAGGTGGAGATGGAGGCACAGCAACAGGTCATAAAGGCCACCGAGGCATGGTACCGCGGCATCATTGAATTAGCGCCTGACGGCTTGCTGGTTGCTGATGAAGGCGGCAAAATAATTCTGGCAAATCCACAACTGCAGACCATGTTTGGATACGCCGCCGACGAACTTACCGGGCTGCCCATTGAGACACTCCTGCCGCAAGCCGTCCGCCACCGCCACGCAGGCAATCTCGATAGCTTCTTAATAAATCCCCAGGGCGGCCAGTTTGACATCAATGGCAGGGAATTACGCGCACGCCGCAAGGACGGCAGCGAGTTCCCCGTGGAAGCGGGGATTTCCATGCTGCCAGCGGTAGGTGGACGCCGACGCAGTGTCTGTGCGGCGGTGCGCGACATAACCGAGCGCAAGCAAATTCAGGACGCCATGCGTGAGGCCAAAGATGCCGCCGAGGAGGCCACTAAAACCAAGAGTGATTTTCTGGCCAATATGAGCCATGAAATCCGCACACCCATGAACGCAATCATTGGCATGTCACATCTGGCCTTGCAGACAGAACTGGACAAAAAACAGCGTAACTATATTGCGAAGGTGCACCAGGCCGGTAAAAACCTGCTTGGCATTATCAACGACATACTGGACTTCTCCAAGATTGAGGCAGGCAAGTTGTCTATGGAATCAATTGACTTCCGGCTGGAAGATGTCCTGGACAACCTTGCCAACCTTACGGGATTAAAAGCAGAGGAAAAGGGGCTGGAGCTGCTTTTTGATATTGCAGCCACGATGCCAACAGCCCTCGTGGGAGACCCCCTGCGCCTCGGACAGATACTTATAAATCTGGGCAACAATGCCGTGAAATTCACTGACAAGGGCGAGATAATCATGGGTGCGGAGATGGTCGCCCAGACTGAAACTGATGTGGAGCTTCACTTCTGGGTGCGGGACTCAGGCATTGGCATGACGCCTGAGCAGTGCGGCAAGATGTTCAAGTCCTTCAGTCAGGCCGATGCCTCCACCACACGCAAGTACGGCGGCACGGGACTGGGTCTGGCCATATCGAAGAGCCTCGTAGAGTTGATGAAGGGCCGTATCTGGGTAGAGAGCGAGGTCGGCAAAGGCTCTGCCTTCCATTTCCATGCCCGCTTTGGCATTCAAAAGGAACCGCAGCCACGCCGCATGTTCAGCGCCCGGGAGCTTCACGGCGTGCGCGTGCTGGTAGTGGACGACAATACCGCGGCACGGGAAATCCTTTCTGCGATGGTAACGACTTTCGGCCTTGAAGCAGACTCCGCCAGAGATGGCCAGCAGGCGCTGCAGATGATTACAGAGGCGGATGAAAAGCAAATTCCCTACGCCCTTGTGCTCATGGATTGGAAAATGCCCGTGATGGACGGGCTGGAAACCGTTGAAAGGATGCGCCAGGGCAATTTAATAAAGCCGCCGACTGTGATTATGATTACCGGCTACGCCAGGGAGGAAATGCTTAGTGTTGCCGCACAGCGCGCGGTGACGGTTAAATCAGTGCTGGCCAAACCAGTAACCGCCTCCTCGCTTCTGGAGGCAATCGGCGACGCGCTGGACAAGGGCTATGTGGCCGAGAGCCGCCATATCGAAACTATGGAAAGCAACACTGAGGCGATGGCACAGCTTGCCGGGGCACGCATACTTCTTGTGGAAGATAACGAGATGAACCAGGAGATAGCGATGGAACTGCTTTCTCAGGCGGGGATAGAGGTCGTGCTCGCCGTCAACGGCAAGGAGGCGGTTGATACGCTGGACAGGGACAACCGTTTTGACGGGGTGCTGATGGACTGCCAGATGCCCGTGATGGACGGTTATGCGGCCACGCGGGCAATCCGCCAAAACCCGGCCCTCCAGAAACTACCCATTATTGCCATGACCGCTAACGCCATGGCCGGAGACCGGGAAAAGGTCATAGAGTGCGGGATGTGGGACCACATCGGCAAGCCAATCAATGTGGTGGAAATGTTCGCCACCATTGCTAAATGGATAAAACCGGCGGAGATTGAAGCCCCATCTGCCACCACCGCGGCTCCAAAACCGGAGATAGGCCCGGAGATAAATATAGAGACAAAGACAGTGGAAAAGGACAGTGGCGCCCTGCCACCCTTGCCCGGCATTGACGTAAAGGCCGGCCTTGCCACCACTATGAACAATGAAAAATTCTACAGGCGTATGCTTGTCAAATTCCACGACAGCCAGGGAGGATTCGCCAATATTTTTGCCGCAGCCCAACAAGACGCCGACCCCAGCGCGGCAGAGCGTGCCGCTCACACCCTGAAAGGGACGGCCAGTACCATCGGCGCACGCGACGTAGCGGCGGCGGCAGCTAAACTTGAGCACGCGTGCAAAGAACACAGAGATACAGCCGAAATTGAAGCGTTGCTCTCTGAGACCATTACACAACTGCAACCAGTGGTTGCCGCCCTTGGGCAGCTTAGCGCCGATGGGGGCGCGGCGGCGGCGATTGCCCCTGCGATCTCTGACGAGGAACTGAGGTCCCGTCTGGCCAAACTGAGGGGTTTACTTCAGGACAGTGACTCTGAGGCAGACAATGCGCTTAGTGAACTGCTTAACAAACTCTCCGGCTCAGCCACGGCGGCTGCATTAAAACCCGTGGCCGACGCAATTGCCGCGTTTGACTTCGATACCGCACTTGTTGAGCTTGACAAGGTGGAAGCGCAATGATGTCCCGTGCCTCCGGGGCGACGGTTGCCTATCAGGGCGCTGAGCTGCTCATAGCCGGTGTCGGTGCCTCCGCCGGAGGACTTGAGGCCATGCTGTCAATGTTTGCGCATATGCGTCCAACCGGGCGCATTGCCTATGTGGTGGCACAGCACATGGCCCACAATGCTCACAGCGAACTGGTCGTGCGTCTGATTCAGCGTGAGTCTTCGCTGCCGGTAGTGCTGGCACGCGGCAGTATGCAACTGGAGGCGGACTGCGTATATGTCATTCCCGCAAGTATGGATGGGGTGGTGCGCGGCACAATGTTGACGCTTCAGCAACCCCTTGCCGGGCAGTTGTCCACTCCCTCAATCAACACGCTACTGGCCTCAATCGCCGATAGCGCGGGGAAAAGGGCAATCGGCATCGTACTGTCCGGGGCCGGTAGCGACGGCCTCAGCGGTTGCCGCTCAATCAGGAACAGCGGCGGGTTGACGCTGGCACAAGACCCCACTGAGGCAAAGCATTACGGCATTCCCTCTGGTGTTATCAAGGCAGGGCTGATTGACCGTGTGCTGCCGGCGGCGGCGATAGGTGAAACACTGGCAACAATCTATCCCGGTTATCCGGGCTATACGGGCATCGCGGAGTCGGCAAAGACGCCATCAAAATCATCAATGCCCCGCGCGTCCGCAACAGCGGTGGAAGAGCCGGTGGAATCATCCATCAGCAGACAGCAGCGCCTTGAGTTGGAACAGCTCCTGCGCCAGGTGGCAGACGCAACAGGGATAGATTTCTCCAGCTATAAGGAAGAAACGCTGATCAGAAGGCTGGAAAAACGTAAGTCTGTTCTGGGGGTTGCGTCGGCAGATGCCTATCAGGGCCTTATTCGCCGCGACCCGGAGGAACTGCATATGCTGCAGCGCCTGTTTCTCGTTTCAATGTCATCGTTCTTTCGTGACAGGGCCTCCTTCAGTGTCCTCATGCGTGTGCTGGCAGCACATATCAAAGATAAAATGGATGGATAGCCAATAAGGGTCTGGGTGCCGGGGTGCGCCTCCGGCGATGAGGCCTATACACTTGCCATTATTTTATGCGAATTATTGGGCGATGGATGTCAACGGCATCCCATTGATATTACCGCCACTGATCTCAATCCAGAGGCGCTTGCTATGGCGCGCAACGGCGTTTACCGGCAGTCGGCCTTCAAAGAGATGGACCAGGGGCTGCGTGAGCGTTATCTCATCCCTAAGGGGGGGGAATTTGAGGTGGTACCACAACTCAGGGACAATATCCACTTTGAGCAACGCGACATTCACGGCGGCGCGCCACTGCTAAATCTCGACCTTGTGAGCTGCCGCAACCTGCTTATCTACCTGAAAAGCGGGCTGCAGGACCGCCTTATAAAGTCTTTCCACGCGTCCTTGCAGCCGCAGGGGCTGCTGTTCATTGGACAGTCTGAATCCCTGAGTTTCATAGGCAATTCCCTGTTCACGGCTATTGACCACTATCACCGGCTGTTTCGCCGGAGGCATTAATACATCAACCTGACAAAAGGAGGATTCACACATGAACGCGCTTTCAAAGTTAAAGATTTCCAAAAAACTGTACGTGATTATACTCATTGCCATTGTGTCCCTGGCAGGAATTGCCGGTTCAAACCTGCACCAATTAGAAAAGGTCTATGACCTTGCCAATTACGCCACTATCAACACGGTTCCCAGCTTCAATACGATATACGACACCGAGATTCTATTTCTTGAGATCAGAATTCTCATGCGAAACCACATATTGAACACCGAAGACCTTAAAATGACCTCGATTGACAGGGAAATTCAGGAGAAACGCGAGGAAATCAAAAAGAAGCAGAGCTACTACGAGGAAAAGCTGATTAGTGACCCGGAGGATTTGCGGTTGCACAAGGCTGCTCAGGCCGCCTTCAGGGACTACTACAATAACGTCCTTGACCCAGTGCTGGCATTGTCCAGGCAGAACAAAAATAATGAGGCACGGGAACTCTCAGAAAAGACCCAGGATTACATACCAAAGGTCGAACACGCAATTAGTGACCATATTGAATATAACCAAAAGCTGGCCGTAGCAGGCTCCAAAGACGCCGCGAACGCTAAAAAGATGGCGGCATGGATAAATATCCTCGCCACCGCTCTGGCAGTGGTGCTGCTGTTAATCGCCAGTTGGGTGGTCGGCAACCTTGGTCTGGCGAATCCTATCACCGTGGTTGTTGAGAATTTGAAGCAGCTTGCCGAAGGGCAGACCAATGTGGTGGTATCGGGGGTGGCGCGTCATGATGAGGTAGGAGAGATAGCCCGCGCCGCGCAGGTGTTCAATGAATTTGTGCAGAAACTCAATACTCAGGCCTGGATAAAGACCCACACCTCAGAGATTGCCACAGAACTGCAGAAGGCAGAGGACTTCCGAACGCTTACACAGACCGCCGTTTCCAAAGTGGCCCCGGTAATCGGTGCCGGTCACGGGGCATTTTATGTCCTCGACAATAATGATGGGCGGTACAATCTACTTGCCAGCTACGGTTATCGCGAGCGCAAACACCTCAACAGCAGCTTTGCAGTCGGAGAGGGGCTGGTCGGGCAGTGCGTTATGGAGAAAAACCAGATCATGCTCAGTGCGCCCCAAAACTATATCCAGATCAACTCCGGCCTTGGGGAAGGCCCTCCCGCCTGCATAATAGTGCTGCCGGTAATCCATGGCGAGCGTGTGCTTGGTGTCATGGAAATGGCATCATTTCAGGTGTTTGGTGAAAGGGAGAAGGCGGTGCTTGAGGCCCTGCTGCCCGTGCTGTCATCCAGCATGGAAATCCTTGACCGCAACCTTCGCACCCGCGAGCTGCTGGTTGCCTCTCAGGAACAGGCGGAGAGGATGGAGAAACAGGCAGCCCAACTTGAAGAGCAGACCGTAGAAATGGAGGCACAGCAGGCAGAGCTTATGGAAACCGAGAACTGGTTTCGCAGTATCATAGAGACAGCCCCGGATGGCATGATGGTGGTTGATGCCGCCGGTCAGATACTGTTGACAAATCCAAACGCTGATAAGCTCTTTGGCTATCCTCACGGCGAACTGGTAGGCGGACAGATTGACCATCTAGTGCCGGAGGCCATGCGAGGCACACACAGTAAGATGCGCGCGGCCTTTATGGCCGAAGAACAAAGCCGCGCTATGGGAGAGGCGCCGCGGCAGATACATGCCTTACGCAAAGACGGCAGCGAAGTGGTGGTTGCAGTGTCTCTGAGTCCGCTGCCGGCACGAGGTGGGCGTGGCCGCTGTGTGAGTGTGGCGGTACGGGCGGCATAGTTATTCATTACAGAAAATATGGCATACCAGATAATATGGCAATTGGCCGGTTCAGAACAAATCGGGAATCCGTAGTGTAGTGGGGTTATGCCTACGGGGGGGCTTATTTCCTTTCGTAACATACACATTGCCTTACTTATCTACCGATGATAAAAGTGTTTATTGTATTATATCAAACCAGACTAATGACAATGCGACAATACAATTTTTTGTAACGGCAAGCCAATTGTCGAACGTAAGTGCGTGGCATAACTATAATACGATAAGTAACTATGCAGTTGTGTATGCACATCAGTCGAGAATGCTGTCTTTTGAGGGACTTACTATAAACATTGATGGTGTGGCGATGGGCAGCGCAGGCAATGTTATGACAGGCCACCAGTCTTATGGCGGCAGGATTGTTCTCACGCAGATGGGCGTTCCTGGCGGCTCTGGCACAAGCAATTCATGGTCATGTATAGATTTACCAATGGCATGTTTTCAGGGTACTACGACCCCTAAGCATAACCTGACAGGGTATTTATGCTCTGACCCATATTCACCTCAGACGCCGATTCAGCATTTCACGTGTTAGCTGATCTCCAGAGTGGAAGGCGTCTGTTCAACGATATCAGCAGCAAACCCAGACAATTAGGATTCATTTGTCTGATGTTTGTGAAATTATACATTTGTCTGCAACCTGGTATCAGACATTCTGAGCTTGCAGAAGGATGATAAGGTTATTTTATTACTATCCCTTAGCAACGCACTGGAAGTCTGCCAGAGCGCCTCAAATCTTTTTTCCTATCGCCCGTCTTTAACCTGCCCCAAGCCGCAACCCTGACACAGTTTACTGAACAGTCTTATGCCTTATAGGGACACTTCCCTATAACCGACATAGAGAAGCGAAAAGAGTTAAAAGCCCCCGTGCTTTAAG
>NZ_JBJUSG010000091.1:0-15099 GCF_046044395.1 Candidatus Magnetominusculus dajiuhuensis
CGCTTACCTGAAGGGGACTTTCACCCCTCTGACTATGCACACTCACAGGCGCACGTTTCCGGACAAGCCGGAATGACAGCCAAAGAAAAGTATTTTCTCTCCGTTCCTATTGTTCAACCACTTCGGATGGTCAAACGACAAGACGGGGGATTATCCCCCCGGAGAGAGTATACCTGAAGGGGACTTTCACCCCTCTGACTATGCACACTCACAGGCGCACGTTTCCAGATAAGACGGAATGACGGCAGGACAAGCCGGGTGGATACAATTTTTTGTCGTGGCGTGAGAATTTTTCTTTATGTGTGCTACAATGATTTTATAATGGAAACACAATATACCACCATGTGGAGATTGATAGAGTACTCAGCAGGCGATGCCGGTTTTAACATGGCGGCAGATGAGGCCGTTGCCCTGATGGTCGAATCCGGAGATTCCCCGCCGACGCTGAGGTTTTACGGTTGGACAGTCCCCTCGGTAACCATCGGGGCGTTTCAGCGCATCGCCAATATAAACACCGCAGTGTGCCAGACCCTGAATATCTCCGTTGTGCGAAGGCCCACGGGAGGGCGCGCAATCGTCCACGACGACGAGCTGACGTTTAGTTTTTCTACCGGCACACGCGCCGCACCATTTTCTGAGAGCCTGCTCTACAATTACACGACCATAGGGACGGCCTTTTTTCAGGCGTTTCAGCGTCTCGGACTTGACTGCGCAATAACACAAAGACGGCTCAAGCGGCAAGAGGCCAGCCCCGCCACCGCAAATCCCATGTGTTTTTCAGCAGCCTCATACAGCGAGATAACCATAGATGGAAGAAAAATCCTCGGCGCGGCTCAAAAGAGATACCGCGGCGCGTTGCTTGAGCAGGGGGCAATCCCCCTGTCAGTAAACCGCCCGCTGCTTTCGCAAGTATTTGGTAGCGGCACCACCGACAATGACACAGTTGCCGGACTCAGGGAGTTTGATGCGTCTATAACGCTGTCGTCGGTTCAGACTGCCGTGGTTGAGGCATTTGAGAAAGTATTTAATATACGCCTTCATCCGGGTCAACTTGCTGAGCAGGAGATGTCTCTGGCTCAGGAACTACTAAAGAAGTATCAATCGCCACAGTGGACATTTCGGAAATAGGAGGGGCGCTGCCTTGCCCTTCGACGCCAAAATAATAGGAAAACAACACGGCTACAAATAAAATCCCCATATAATACTGCACCGCCTGCACCAGTAAATGATATGGAAACACCATTACAGTGCCTATAACCGGTATCAGCGCAACGCCAAACACGCTGCCGGCAATCATTACATTAGCTGAAAAATAAATTACCACACAGAGCATATAAAACCCAAAGGCCGACGGGCGCTTAAAGATAAATCTGACGGCCTCGTTGGCGGCCTGTCCTGCCGTCACCCTTTTAAAGACTAATGCGGCGGTGCCGTAAATTGTTATGGCAAACGTCCCCGCAAAAAGGAAAAGAAATGTTACCGCGGCAACCATTACTGATAAAGTCGCCATAAACGTGGACAATGATTCGTTCATGCCTTCTAAAACATGTATAATAGATTTCAGAGGGAAGACCGAGGCCGCAAGCAGTAATAATATAGCAATCACCGCAGCCCCGACTATGGTGGTAAACCCAAGAACCGGCCCAAAGAACCGCTTGCCCTCTGAGAAAAACCCGCTCATCTGAAACCTGAATCCCTCATCTCTTATCCCCCCGGCAATCATCCCGCACGACCCGCCATATACATACAGGGCAACAAATGAGGCCGCCGTAATATACACTAAGACAATCGCGGCTATAACAACCGCCAACACCAAATACTTAGAGGACAACAGTTCGCCAACATTGTTGATATTAAGGTCTTTCAGCGAGGCCAGCATTCCCGTGCCAAACGCCAGCGCCGCCACTACAATCGGGATAATTAACACAATTACGAACCCTATGAACAGGGCATACGTGGCCGCCATTTTTACCGGCACAAGCAGTATGTTCTTGTTTGCCGCGTCAAATCCCTTATAAAATGTCTCTTTGTAAGTCATACGCCTCCCTAAACGATTTCTATCTCCTCAAACAGTCCACGTGGAATATCCTTTATAAACCTTGACGGCCGTATCAGGCCGGCATAAGAAGTATACGCGTAACACAGGTAAAGCTCATCGCACGCCCTTGTGAGGGCTACGTAAAAGAGGCGGCGTTCCTCCTCCTCGTCCCAGTTCTTGCCGGACTTAATTGAGGGAAACTGCCCGTCATTCAGGCCAATGACAAACACGGTCTTCCACTCCAGCCCCTTTGCCTGATGAATGGAGGACAGGACTACGTGCTCGTCTGTGCCCCCGCCTCCTGAATCAGCGGCGGCCATCGGTTGTTCTGACCCCTGAATAGCCATCTCACTGAGAAAGACATCTGTGGAGTTATACTTTACCGCGTACTCGCTTAGTTGGGTCAGGTCTCTTAGCCTGTTGTCGGCGTCAGGAAATGTGAGAAAGAGGTGTTTTTCATAACTGCCTTTAAGGGCGGTGTCAAGTGCCTCTGATGGGGCGTTAATCTTCCTCAGCTCGTCCAGACATTTCACAAGGACGGTGAAATGTTCTATGCCTTTTTTAGGTACAATCCTGCCTGCCGCGGCAACCCTGTCAAGCGGGTCAGCGGCCTCAATCAGGAATCTCCATATCTTGTCCGCGGTGGCGTTGCCAATACCGGGGAGCATTTTCAGCAGCCGCTTCCAACTGATCTCGTCACATGGGTTTGAGATTATCCTCAGATAGGCAAGGATGTCTTTTATGTGCGCCTGCTCAAAGAACTTCATGCCGGAGCGAACGTCGTATGGAATCCCCAGACGGGTAAGTTCCATCTGAACCTCCATAGATTGGTAATGTGAGCGGTAAAGGACGGCCATGCTGGAGAGGGAGCCGCCCTCGTCAATGGTATCCTTTATCATGGAGGCGACAAAGAGCGCCTGCTGCCGTGTGTCCTCAAGGGGGACAATGGCGGGAAGTTGCCCGCCCTCACGCACTGAGACAAGGTTTTTACAGAACTGCCGCCGGTTAGCCGCTATTGCGGCGTTTGCGGCGTTGAGGATTTGAGGTGTGCTTCGATAGTTGGTCGTCAGTTTAAAGATTTGGGCGTCGGGATATGTGTTTTGAAAGTTGAGGATATTTTCGAAATTAGCCCCCCTGAATGAAAAAATAGACTGTGCGTCATCCCCGACGGCCATGATATTGCGGTGATAGGATGACAGCAGCTCTACGACCTCCGCCTGAAGCGAATTGGTGTCCTGATATTCGTCAACGAGTACGTGCTGAAATCTCCGGCTATAGTAATCTCTGACATCTTCATGGTCTTTGAGCAGTGTTACCATGTTTTGCAGTATATCGTCAAAATCAACGAGATTGAGTTCTCTTTTTTTCTTTTCATAAAGCGCAATTACATCTAAGATTAACTGGATATTTGCCTCAAGGGCCGGAAATCGCTCCCTGATAACCGCCTCAGCGGTCTTTGAGGTGTTCCTCGTATATGAATGCAAATCTGTGAGAATGGAGGCCTTTGGCAAGAGCTGTGCGTCCTTGTGTGCCGCGGCCACACTGGTGCGGCAGGTGTCGAATAGGTCTTTGGTGTCGGTTCTATCCAGAATAGAAAACCCGTCTTTGTAGCCAATCACGCCCGCGTGGCGCTTGAGGATGAGGTTTCCTATGTGGTGAAAGGTACCCCCCCAAAGGGCTGCCACATCTGCGCCAATCAGAGAGGCTGCGCGCCTCATCATCTCCTTAGAGGCCTTATTCGTAAAGGTAAGCAGGAGGATATTAGATGGCAATACGCCGTTTTCAACAAGCCACGCCACACGGTAGGTCAAAGTGCGGGTCTTGCCCGTGCCAGCCCCGGCAAGGACAAGCATCGGGCCTCCGGCACAGGTGACGGCCTCAAGTTGCTGCCGGTTGAGTTCCTCGTCAAACCTCGTAGTGCGCGCTGACGGGGCTATGTGCAGTGTGTATTTCTTCATGGGATATAATACCATGATTCACCCCGTGACAGTTCAAAATAAATCCTGACTATCCTAAAGATGACCCAATATGGTATAATTAACCAGTAGTATATAGGCAGATATTCTAAAATGTTGGTGCGAGCTCCAGTTTGTAACTGATATATAACACAACGCCGCCTATGATGAATATAGGTGTGGAGGGATGTTAGGGAGGTTAAAATGGAAGCCGCAGACTATCAGGCAAATTACGGATTTACGAGGGAAACCTTCCCGCTTGGAACTCATATGTGCTACATTTATAACGATGAGGCTGAGCGCAAGATGGTCATTGAGAAATATCTTAAGAGCGGCCTTTCGGCGAACGAGAAGGTTGTAGCCTTACTGGACGTGGAAACTGAGGCCGAAATAGATGATTATCTCAGGGAAATTGGACTTATTGCTGACGAACATAGAAAAAGCGGCCAACTCGTTATAAAGAATCAGATGGAGGCCTACTGTCCCGACGGCAGGTTCGAAACGCAGCGCATGATTGAGAATTTAAAAGAGATTTATCATCTTGGAATGGGAGAGGGATATGCGGCGGTGCGCGCAACAGGTGAGCCTTCGTGGATTCATAGGGGTGTGCCCGGCTCCGAACATTGGCGCGAATATGAGTTGGAGCTTAACCGTCTCGTCCTGGACTGCCCCTTCAGCGGCCTTCTTTGCAGATTCGACGCAAGGATGTTTAGCGGGGCTTTGCTTTATGATGTTTTAAGTGTCCATCCGTTAATAGTTGTCAGGGGGCAGGTTTTAAAGAATCCATATTACATAAGTCCAGAGGAATTGAGATCGAAACAGGGGGCTTGATCTCATGGATATTCCCAGAAAGCTGACAGAAATGTGTGAATGATGGAGGGGTTAATTATGGAAACCGAAGCGTATAAGGCAAATTTCGGGTTTACGAGGGAAACATTCCCGCTTGGAACTCACATGTGCTATATTTATGACGATGAGGCCGAGCGCAAGATGGTAATTGAGAAGTATCTGCAGAGCGGCATTTCGGCGAGGGAGAAGGTTGTAGCCTTGCTGGACGTGGAAACAGAGGCCGATATAGATGATTGCATGAAAGAGATGGGACTTTCTGTTGATGAGCAGAGGAGAACCGGCCAACTCGTTATAAAAAATCAGATGGAGGCCTACTGCCCCGACGGCAGGTTCGAGACTCAGGGCATGTTGGAGAGGTTAAGAGGGGTTTATAATCTCGGAATGGAAGAGGGATACGCGGCAGTGCGCGCAACAGGTGAGCCTTCATGGATCCATCACGGTGTGCCGGGGTCCGACCATTGGCTTGAATATGAATCCGAACTTAACAATCTCGTCCTGGACTATCCCTTCAGCGGCCTTCTCTGCAGATTCGACGCAAAAAAGTATGGTGGGGCGTTGCTTTATGATGTCTTAAGTGTCCATCCTTTAATGGTTGTCAGGGGGCAGGTCGTAAGAAATCCATACTACATGACTTCAGCCGAATTGAGATTGAGAGGGAGAATTTAATCTTATGGAATCCCCACTGATTAGGGCAGATATTCTGGGAAAGCTGATAGTTATTCAGGATGTTCTTGAGATGATGCCGGGCATAAAAGAGATGGCTGAATTTCTGAGCAGGCCGGTGCTGAGCATTCCTGGGATATTTGACTTTTTTTTATGTTCTGACGACTTCAAAAACATAAACTGCTCAGGCTGTGGGGTCGGAAATTATAACTGTGAATGCCTGATGGAGAAAAAACGCGGGATAAGTGCAATTCCCATGAGGACTCTCAACCATGTATATGGTTTTGTAATATTGAAGTTGAACGACCCTGAGCAGTTTGCACCTTATGAGCCATTTATAAGAAATATATGCAACATTCTGGCAAGGACAATCGAAAACAGAGATAACATGATAAAAATAACAGAGGCCAACGATGAACTTGAACAATACAAAAAGCATCTTGAAAAAAAGGTGGAAGAGCGCACCGCTAAACTTCAACAATCTGAGGCACAAATAAGGGTACAGCTTGATGAAAAGGTGCTGCTTCTGCATGAAATCAACCACAGGGTGAAGAACAATTTAGCGATTATTGCCTCTCTCCTGAAAATACAAATGAGCTATATTAACGACGAAGCTAACAAAAATGTACTTAAAGAAACGGAAAGCCGCGTAAGGGCTATGGCGCTTATCCACGATATGTTATACCGCTTTGAGGATGTAACCAATATAGATTTCAAGATTTATATTGAGAAACTTGTAAGACACCTGCAAAATATATACTCCTCAGAACTGAGAAATGTTAAACTCAATCTGGATGTCCGTGATGTTTCTTTAGAAATAAAACGGTCGGTGCCGTGCGGCCTCCTGATTAACGAACTGCTGACCAATGCGGTTAAGTATGCCTTTCCGAATGGAAGAAAGGGCGAAATATGGTTAACCATGCGTACTTTGCCCGAAAATAATATTGAGATAATTGTCAGAGATGACGGCGTAGGCGTTCCTTTGGATATGGACATTAGAAGTAACGATTCAATGGGTTTTAGTCTGGTAACCGGCTTAGCCGAGGGGCAGCTTGGCGGCAAAATAGAATTAATAAGTAACCATGGTACGGAAATAATAGTACGCTTTGAGCGCGAAGGGCTGGACGTAAGCAGACCTTACTAAGGAGTACAGAAATCCCTCCGGCATTCGATGTATTACCATGCCCTACCCTCAGGCTGTCTAAAATAAATTAGATATATTAAAACAGAAATGTTAGAATGTGTATAGGACGATATGTTGAAAGCATCCAAACAGGAGATAAGCTTCGGGTTTACGAAAGAGACCTTCAGGCACGGGGTTCACATGTGCCACGTATATAACGATGACGCCGAGCGCGATATGGTGTTAGAGAAGTTTGTGACAAGCGGCTTATCGGCAAACGAGAAGGTCATAGTCCTCGCAGACGCTGATACGCCCGCGGAGATAGACGGATACCTTGCGGGTATCGGGCTGTTTGTAGATAAAGAGAGAAAAACCGGCCAGTTCGTGATAGATTATTTCGTAAGGGCATATAGTCTGGACGGCAGATTCGACGCGCAACAGATGATTAAGAGATGGAAGGGATATTGTGCGCAAGCACAGGAGGAGGGTTACACGGCAGTGCGCGTGGCTGCTGAGGCCCTGTGCCGTCAGATGCGCGTGCCCGGATCTGAGCAATGGGACGACTATGAGGCAAGGCTTGACAAGCTCGTCTGTGTCTATCCCTTCAGCGGTATCCTCTGCCAGTACGACGCGTCGCTGTACTGCGGCAAGCTCATCCTGGACATCATAAGCGCCCACCCGTTAATGGTCGTGCGGGGACAGATTGTAAAGAATCCATACTACATTAGCTGAACAGAAATGGATTATTGATGACCCTGCTAAACAGGTTTAATCAGACGGTTTAGGCGGTTGCCCTGTGACGTCGGCCAGGTGCCTGATCATCCGGCCATCCACCATGTAGATAATCATCTCGGCAATGTTTGTGGCGTGGTCGCCGATGCGCTCAATGTTTCTTGATATATATATCAACTGGCTTGCGTGTATGACGTTTCCTTGTTCTTTTGTCATTACCAGCATCAGCTCGTTGACGACAGAGGCGTTGAGGTCGTCAACCTCTTCGTCCCGTTCAATAACGTCTTTGGCCAGCGCCTTATCTTCATTAACAAACGAATCAATGGCGTCTTTGACCATGCGCTGGACAATCTCGCGCATCCTGGAGAGGTCTGAGTATGCCCTCATGGGACTTGCCTCAGAGAGTTTCAGGGCACGCTCGGCAATATTTACGGCGTGGTCAGCTATGCGCTCAAGGTCTGTGGTTATCTTCATCCCCGTAGTTATAAAGCGCAGGTCCCTGCCCACGGGCTGCCTCCTCGCTATGAGCCTTATGCACTCCTCGTCTATTTGCACGTCGTATGTGTTTATCAGGAGGTCTGCCGCAATTACCGCGTTGGCAATGGAAGGCTCCTGAGTAACAAGCGCCCTGACGCTGTCCCTTATGGACACCTCAACCAAGGAGGCCATTTTTAATATCATCTCCTTTAGGTGTTTGAGTTCGTTGTCCCGAATCGCCATTAGCCGAACCTTCCCGATATGTAGTCCTCTGTGAGTTTATTGGATGGATTTGTGAATATCATATCCGTACTGCCGAATTCGATTAGCTCCCCAAGCATCATAAACCCCGTGAAATCGCTCATCCTCGCTGCCTGCTGCATGTTGTGCGTAACGACGAGGATGGTGACGGTCTCCTTCAGCTCAACGGCAAGCTCCTCGATCTTAGAAGTAGATATAGGATCAAGGGCGGAGGTTGGCTCATCGAAAAGCAGCACCTCCGGGCTTACCGCAAGGGCACGCGCAATGACAAGTCGCTGCTGCTGCCCACCGGAGAGCGTATAGGCGCTTTCGTGGAGCTTGTGCTTTACCTCATCCCACAGGGCGGCCTGCCTGATGGCGGACTCAACATGGTCACTTAACTCACCCTTCTTTCTGATCCCTCTGAGTCTGAGGCCGTAGGCAATGTTGTCAAATATAGACATGGGAAATGGAGTCGGCTTTTGAAATACCATCCCTATGCGGCTGCGTAAATCTATAACGTCTATATCGTCGGCAAGGATGTTTACGCTGTTAAAGACGATCTCACCCTCGTAGCGGCTTCCCGGGTAGAGGTCGTGCATCCTGTTAAAACACCTCAGCAGTGTCGTCTTGCCGCAGCCGGACGGCCCGATAAGCGCCGTTACCGCGTTGTGGTGAACCGGCACGTTTATGTTTTTTAACGCCTGTATGTTGCCCGCGTAATAAAAATTCAGGCCCTTTACATCTATCGCGGCCCCGCTTAGTACGTCAGCGCCCGCCTCATCAACCGCCATTGTCATTCCATCACCTTATATAAATATTTATAAAAAAGCACTACCTGCCGACAATAACTTTAATCGTCGTACCCGAACCTTCCTCGCTTTCGATTTTCATCTCCCAGTCATGGGCCTTTACTATATGTTTAACTATGGCAAGGCCAAGCCCTGTGCCTCCCAGTTCCCTTGAGCGCGACGGGTCAACCCTATAAAATCTCTCCCCAAGCCTCGAAAGACAACGTTTGGGGATGCCACAGCCCGTGTCTCTGACAAAGAAGAAGTGCCGCCGTTCATCAATGCAGAAACCGACTTCTATGCCGCCCTTCTGTGTAAACTTAATGGCGTTGTCTATTATGTTCAGCAGCACCTGGATTACCCTGTCGCGGTCGGCGTTCAGGGTTAGGCGGCTGTTCAGGGATTTGTCGCATTTTGTGTCCGTAGAGCGCCTTATGTAAAGCCCCCTGGACTCGGCACTACCCCTTAGTGTCTCAATTACGTCGTCAATTATCTCTGAGAAATCTATCTCGGTCTTTTGTAATTTCACAACACCCAGCTCTATCTTTGATATAGTCATCAGGTCATCAACAAGCCTGTTGAGGCGCTCACTGTGAAATATAATGATCTTTAAGAATTTAATGCTGTCTTCCCTGTCCTCTATCGCACCCTCTATGAGCGTCTCCGCAAAACCCCTGATTGCCGTCACAGGGGTCTTTATCTCGTGTGAGACATTCGCCACGAAGTCCTTTCTCATCGTCTCAAGTTTCTTTAGTTCTGTGATGTCGTGAAACAGGATGACCACGCCCGTGAGGTCATTTTTCTTATAAAATGGATACATTCGCACCTGCATATATTTCTCAAACGGATACTCAAGAAATATCTCCCCGCATTCGGTCTTATCGTATTTCTTCACGTTATCAAGCATCGTAATAAGCTCAGAGCTTCTGATGATTTCAATGAGGGGTTTATTTTTAATCGGCCCCTTGTAGTTGAAAAACTCTGAGGCGTTGTCGTTGACGTAGACGAGTTCGTTCTTGTTGTCAATGATGGCGAGGGCATCGGGGATGCTCTCAAGGATGGCGTTCAGTTGGGAGCGTTCCTCTTCGGTACGGGCGAATTTTTCGTTCAGCCTTCGTGTAACATCGTTGAGGGAATTATATACGCCGGCAAGGTCGGGATAGTCCTCAAAAAACACCTTGTCGGTAATAGCCCCTTTTGAGACCATCTCTGAAAACTGCTCTATTTCCTTCAGGAATTTCTCCTTCTTTCTGTAATCCCGAAAGATGAAGCTGACCGTTACAACTGAGCCCAGAAAGGAAAAGGCAAAAAATGCGTATGTCAGGTGGGCGGATAAGTTGGACTGAATCTCTGTGGCCAGAACCACGCTCTTTACGTAGAATGAGGCGATTAAATAAAACGCGGCGATGGAGAAAATCATTAGGGCATACACCACCCCCACGCGCAGGATTAGCCGTTTAAGGTTCACGCGCCGTCCTCAAAGTAGTAGCCGATGCCGCGTCGGGTCTTTATATAAACAGGATTCGATGAGTCCTCTTCTATCTGTTCTCTCAGGCGGCGGATGTGGACATCCACGGTTCGAGGCTCTACAAAGGCCTCGTCTTTCCAGACCGCGTCAAGGAGCATGTCGCGCGACAGTACCTTGCCCTTCCTCTGAATCAGGTAGAGGAGGAGTTTAAACTCCGTAGCGCTGAGTTTTACAGCAGCACCCTTCTTTTGTACCTTGTACGTGTCAGTGTCTATTTCTATATCGCCGATTTTGATGGTTTTCAGTAACGGCTCTACGGCGGCCTTTTCGCGGGTACGCCGCAGCACGGCCTTGACGCGCGCCGTCAGCTCGCGTATGCTGAACGGTTTCGTAATATAATCGTCGGCACCCATCTCAAGGCCAAGCACCTTGTCAAACACCTCAGACTTGGACGTTACCATGATGATTGGAACGGCGGCGGTCTCATCAGAGGACTTGAGGATTTTACACAGGTCAATACCCTGAATACCGGGAAGCATCAGGTCAAGGATTATCAAATCAAACCGCTGTTCCCTGATTTTATTCAGCCCGTCCTCACCGTTAAAAGACGGCGTGACATGAAAACCCTCTTTAGCCAGGTTATACGATATCAGCTCGACAATGTCTTTTTCGTCATCAACGACGATTATCTTCTTTTTCATCCGTGCCATCTCCCGCATAGTTTCACACAAATCAGATGATTTTTGCAAATCAGCACAAGGCCGCAGACGCTGGCAGACACCACGGGCGCAGAAAAAAAACACCTGCACGGTACATACAGTGAACTTCAACGCGGTTAAAAAATATACTTAACAAATCATGCTAAACAGCGATACAGTCGCTTTTTTCGAACAGGCTCCTTACATAAACAGGACAGACTTCGTAGATTTTACTCTGGCACATCTTCATATTAACACAGGCAAGACAATCAGCGGAACAAGCCCTTTCCCTATTACACTCCTTACTCAACATTTCAAAGTATGGACACATAAGTTCTCTCCTCCATAACTCAAGTCTGCACTCTCGCCTGACACCCCACGCTCAATACTAACATGCCCCATGTTACAGTAGAATGAACGTTATGTTACATTTTGATTACAAAAAAAATATACATGGGGGATATGCCCGGAGACCTTGCGCTATGTGTAATGAATGGCAGATGAATGGAATTGCCTACCATAAAATGGTATCCAACTCCATAGTTTTGGCCGATATTGTAAGGGCATAATTTTTATAATATCCTTATAATACATAGCGTTAGCAGTGCTGAAATCTTTGGCACGGATATTGCGGTATATACGCTATCCCATGCACATGGGAGGGGGACAGCGGGCATAGTCCGCGTTATCTAAAAAACATAAACAGCAAGGGAGAACGACATGGAAAAAGACTTTCACTATGACATTATTTATTCAATTGCAAAGTTAACTAAATTCATGAACCCGGAAATCATCGCCTACGCATCGCAATTCGTAGATGACAACAACGAGAGATGGCTTGGTGATGACATCCCCTTCCCCGAAAAAATCCCGTACCCAACCGGCGGCCATTACTTCCCGATTATGACCCAGTCAATGTCGGTGCTATCTGTTGACCCGTATATTCAGAAGTTCGTTTACATACCCTTTCATTTCCTTCCGGGAGATGATGCTGCCCTCACGATTGGCGGGATGACGAACACGTTAAGTACTACGCCAAATTCTTCGAATGCCCAATTTTTACTAAACAATGCCCTGGCAAGCATGAATCCCTATAAAGTAGGAATAGCCTTACACACGTTTGCCGATACATGGTCACATCAGAATTTTACAGGGATGCAGGAAGACTGGAACGTTGTGGATACTCATAATTTGAAAAAATATGTTATTCCCGCTATCGGCCACGCTCAGGCCGCCCATTCCCCTGATGTCATTTCCGAGACATGGACAGATCACCGGCTGGGCAGACAAATTGTCAACGCAGACAGGGCGTTAGACGCGATAGAGAAAATCTATACGGCTATGAGGAGTATAACCAACGCCGGTACTAACTGGGCTGCTATACAACCACGATATGAAGCCATTGTCAGAGCCAGCGATTTCAACAGCAGAACTGCGGCGGTTGCCAAATTAGTAGCCGATGAGTGTAACAACGAAGCAGTCCCTGCATACGACAGAAACGCATGGGTTGGAGCAGTATTGCAAAGGAGCGGGTTAAGCATTGAGTTCAAACCTGGGGTCACTCTAAAAAACACGAACTGGTATCAGTTCAATCAGGCGGCCAAGGAGCAGTTGTCAATCGTGTTAGGCCTGATTAAGGACCTGTAAACCGGTTATAACTTTGCACGGAGGACATATGAGAATTGATATGCACTGTCATGTCGTTGGCAACGGCAAGGCTATGGACGATACCGATGTGTTTTTTAACCCGGATAGCAGCCCGAATTGGTTTACGCGAATCTTATACGCGATGATAGAACACAACCTGGCAAACTCCGGTGCCAAACTAAGCGGCGGTGAGGAGATAAAAGCCGACGACTATTTTAAATTTATGACCGAAACCCTCGCGCAATCTAAGGAGATTGACAGTATAGTCCTCCTTGCTATGGACGCCCCCTATGACCCCGCTACTCATCAGCGCATGGACGCGATAACCACACTCTATGTGTCAAATCATTATTTATACGATAAGGTGAAGAAGCTCAACGAGGCGCTGACTAAGCAAGGGGCGGTAAATAAGCGCTTTTATTTCGGCGCGTCGGTAAATCCGAACAGGGCGGACTGGAAAAAAGAGATTGATTACGTCATCAACGAAACCGACGCGGTGCTTATGAAGTGGATACCGTCAGTTCAACTCATCCACGTAGAGGGCAGTCACGAGGAGTACTATAAGACACTGGCAGAAAGTGGGCTGCCGCTGCTGTGCCATATCGGACCGGAGTATTCCTTCCCGGAGGGGGTGCGGGATATTGACAGGAGCAGGCTGGACCCAAGCAAGGACCTTGACCGGTTTGGGTTATTAATCAAGCCGGTTTCCTGTGGGGTGAAGGTGATTGCGGCGCACTGCGCCTCTCCCGTATTTCCGCTCATTGATAGGGACGAAACGCTCAGGTTTTATGATTTTATGAGGGCAATGAACACAGGCGGCAAGGTGAGGCTCTGGTCTGATACGTCGGCCTTGTCGCTGTCAACGCGCATCCCGTTCTTACGTGAAATAGTGGAAAACTTCCCGCCGGAGTGGCTGCTTAACGGCTCTGATTTCCCGATTCCGATAGATGCCTCGGCTCATATGCCATTGGTAACATACAAAATGACCCCCAAGGACTATTCTGAGATACTGAAACTTACAAACCCGCTTGATAAGGACATAAGAATCAAGGCGGCCCACGGCTTCAAAAACGATGTCATCTTTGGAAATACAGAACAGGTGCTTCGTATGCCACTTCCAAAGCCATAAAAGGGCGTTGCAGGGCGGGGGCAATACCCCCGCCTTTCTGCCGGTTGATTTCAAAAGAAAAATTCGTTATGTCATATCGAAGGCGCTTTTTTCTGTATCGCCGCCGTCGTGGTCTCTGACGTTGGCTTGCTCGCTGACGCTTAGCTCTTCAAGGATAAGATGGTCCATTTTGCGTTTCACAAGGGAAATCAACTCGCCCTTTAGTTCATCTCCTGCCCAAAACCCCGATGGCAGTTTAATAAACGCCCCACCTTCGGCAACCCCCACGGCCGATGTCTTAACGCCGCTGTTTTTGCCGAAACGTTCGGCCAAAAAATCATGAAATGACATGGAAGGGTCAGTGCACCTGGCCGAGATCCTTACAACAGCGTTATCAACGATACCCCATGTGATGGCCATCTGAATTTCGGGCATCCTTATGAGGCTGTCGGCTATGATTGCCAGTTGGTCGGCGTCTTTAGACGATACGAAGCCAATGCCGGTTACCAGCCTTCCCTCTTTCATCTTCCAGTTATTAACGGCCTCCCTGAAGTGCTCAAAGAAGCGCTGTGGGAGGGGATAGCTTTGCAGTTGGCGAAATAGCTCTTTGTCCGCAAACTCAAGCAGCCTGGAGTACGCAATTACATCCCGTTCGGTGGCATTTATCAGCATCTTTGTGTCAGTGAACACGGCAAGCGCTCCAAGTGTAGCCTCTTTGCTGTTTCTGGGCAGTATATAGTTCATCGCAAAGAGAATCTCGGTAAGCAGGGTAGTTGCCGCACCCACTCTGTCAATCAGGGTAAATCCGTTTTCGTCATATTCCACCCTTGTCTTAGAGTCCGTATCATGGTGGTCAATTATGATTATTGGGGCTATGACGCGCCCCATAAGACGCGAATCGCTTACCTGAGACGAGTCAACAAGCGCGCAGGACCTGACCTCCTTAGGCATCTCCTTGATAGGAAACATGATTGAGCCAAGGTCAAACACTGTAAACATCGTACGGTTTTGAGGATGGCCGAAGTGTCCGCAGTAGTATATTGTCACCTCTTTGCCAAGATTCATGGCTATATAGCGCAAGAGCATCGCCGAGCCGATTGCGTCCGGGTCAACCTGGGTTATCACTATCGGCAGCGCCGTCAGGCCCTCTATCGTCTTTTTTAGTTGTTCTGTCCTTTCTATCATTAGTCCCCACCTCGTTTTACAGTCTGCAAGTCATAATTATACAACATATTGATTTTACATTGCCATTAGTAACCCAAGCTCCGATATAGAAATTTGCACCTATTGATAAAAGGGTTTTTGAAAGC
>NZ_JBJUSG010000092.1:0-15036 GCF_046044395.1 Candidatus Magnetominusculus dajiuhuensis
CTTTAGGACATTTCTACTTTGGTAGAATAGGACATTTCTATTTTGGTATTACAGGCACACGCTAACCGCATCCACAATCAGGCCGCTTATCCAACCCTTTACAGAACCTCCATTGTCAACCTTCCATCACTATCGTAGTGCGTTTGCCCTGCAATCTCCGCCGTTAAAACAATTCGGAGATTTTTTTGGCTTCCCCTGCAACTTTGGCGCTTGAGTCGGACATGCCTTTTTTTATTACCCCTTTTGCCTTTGAGCCTTTCATAAATATCAGCGCTGAAACGGCATCCTTTCTTACCTGCTCATCAGGGCTTCCCATCAATGATTCAATCAACTGGAGCGCCTTTTCAGGGTCAAGTTTTTTTGAAAAGAACATCCTGCCCAGCGATGGCGCCACTATCGTGCCAAGGTAGGGATTACTAATGGCAAGCTCCGCAAGGGCGTTAACAGACTCCACTGTCCCAATCGTCGCCAATGTTGAAGCAACCAGCCTCGCCCCCGCCGGGTTGCCCCTGACAAACCCCTCGCTGCTCAACAAGTCCGTCAGAGAGGACAGCGCGTCATTGCCCATATATGACAGCATAATTGACAGCGCCTGCGAATTCACAGGGTCGGCCTCCTGCGTCATATCATAAATCAGCGTCTTTACCACAACCTTATCAGAACGAAGCCCAATCAGACAGGCAATGTTCTCACGGCTCTTAGGGTTAAGTGAGGCCACTACCGCCCTATCCTTCCTTATGAATACCGAATAGCTTTCCTTGTAGGCGTCAATATTAGACGCGCTGCAGCCGGAGGGGTGCTTGTCCATGAATTTTACCGCGTCATAGACAAGCGTAAAATATATGTCTTCCTTGACCAATTCCTTCAACTGCGACGTATTATATCTCGTGGTTGTCATGGTATGCACTACCACTGCCGCTATAATGCCAAGTAATATCAGCGCGGTGGCCACAATCACCTTCTTCAGCCACGTAGTCTCGGCCTTGACCTTCACCTCGGCGGCGGTAGGTTTTTCCGCTATCTCTTCCTGTATAAGCGGCGGGCGCATGATGGCCTTCTTTACGAGGGTCTTCTCTATCTGCCTTAGTGTCGGTTCAAATGTGTCGTCAATAAGATGGCTCAATCCTGCCGCCGTTATCATTTTCTCCAGCTCGGCGTGTGTCCCATGACTGACCGACACATCCTCATGGGAAAATGAGATATATTGCGTCATAATCTGCCTTAACGTCTGACTGCCGGATTTGTTTTCCTCTGCCGTAAGTTCCCACTCAATAAACCACCTCACGACTGTGGCGTCAAGCGACGCCGAGTACAGATAAAACCCGTTTGGGCTGAACACAAGGGCGTTTACACCGTCTCTATGGCCGGTGAGCTTAAATAAACACTCATCGCTTTCAATGTCGAAAATGCTGATTTGCCCTTCCATCGTCCCACATGCAAAATACTTTTCGTCACTGTGGCAGAAGGCAACGCTCAGGCAATTTGACTCCCCTGTATTAAACGTCCTGATAAGTTTCATTGATTTAATATTCCACAGGCCTACTAAACCATCCTCGGCTGCCGTAAGGGCATAAAGGCCGTCCTCACTAAGCGCTATGGCGTTTATTGCGCCATCATGGCAATCGGCGCTTCGGGCGGCCTTCCCCGTAACGCTGTCCCAAAATACGACAGAGCCGTTTTCCATCCCCGAAATAAAAATCCTCTCGTCCTTATGAAGCGCGAGGGCAGTCACCATGGCGCCGCACTCCTCAAAGCGTCCCAGATACCCCCCCCCCTCGGCCGCGTCCCACAGCCGGATAGTCCTCTCTGTGGCCGCCGAAAAGACATACCGTCCATTGCCCGTCATGGCAATCGCCTTCACCGGACCCTTGTGCTTTGAAAACTTATTTGTCTGAAGAGCGGTGTCAATATCCACAGTCAGCACATTGCCATTTTCTGTGCCGACGCATATTAGTCTGGACATAAAGTCAGCGGCCATGGATGTGACCGCGCTGCCGTCAGTCCCCGCCTCGCTGACGACGGCCGCACTTGAGACGTCTGTCTTACGCACCATGCCGTCTCTGTCACCCGTTATCAGGCAACGTCCGTCATACGTTATTGAAAGCGTGTTGGCAATGGCGCCTGATGAGGGATAATCATTAACCCTCCAGCCACCCTTAGGAAATTTTCTATTGTATGCCAGTGGCACCGCGGCCAATAGTTCTGTGGCCTCGGCGTTTTGTTCATACCCAGCCAGGGAGCGAACCGCTTCTATCACGGTGGCCGCCCCTATGAAGTCAGAATGGTTTATTTTTTCTTTTGCCTCGGACAACCTTTTTGAGAACTCATAGCTTATTTCACTCTCTCTGATTACCGCCGGCTGGACTAATGTGTAGGACAGCGCGTAGGTATTTTCAAAGTTGACAAACATGATGTCATTGCCCTGGCCTATTATGAGTTTGTTTTCCGCCTCGCTTATAGCGCCGCATCTTATCGGCCCTCTGTATTTTATAATCCTGTGAATAAGACTGGTCTTTAATTCCCACACCCTGACGGCAGTCTCATCAACGGCAATCATAAAACGCCCGTCGGCACTAAAACCCGCAAACACGATTGGGCTGCTGTGTCCGCGAAACTGTTCCACTGGTTTCCCTGTCTCTGTGTCCCACAATATGACCGAATCCCTGCCACTTCCCGTAACGGCAAGTTTGCCGTCACCATTGAGGGCAATCGTCTGAGCGCCACCTGACTGCCCCGAAAACCTGAGCGCGAGTTTTCCGGTCTTGGTCTCCCACTTACACGGCGGGCCACCCTTGTGCGACGTATAGACGTACTTTAAATCAGGCGAGAGGGTTAGAGCGGTAACGGGAATCTTCTCTGTCTTGTATGCCCCCACGGCCTTTGAGTTTTTTATGTCCCACACCCTGATTGCGCCGTCGCGTGAGGCGGCTATTACGTAAATAGTGGAAGGTAAAAACCTGACCGCGGACAGGCCCTTCTGCCCATCTGCCGCAAAGGTATGGAGTGTCTGGCCATTGCCCGCGTTTATGATATGTAGCGTGCCGTCGTCAAGGCCAGCGGCTATATAGCGCTTATCAATGTTTATGTCAATTGCCGTTACCGCGACATCCTGCCCCTTTTGAAACACACATACAGGGGTGTCAGAGTCAAGGGGGTACACATATACGCGGCCATCGCCCATACCGGCACAGGCTGTCTTGCCGTCTTTAGACAGCGCCAATGACGACGCCTCCCTAAACTCGTCAACATATCTCCTTCGTACCGAAAAACCGGGAAGGGTCTTAAAAACTGCTTCAGGCAGCGATTCGGGAAGCTCAGTAAAACGCCCCCTCCATTTCTCATATTCGCCACCGTAATCCCTACTAAGCTCTTTAAGGCAATGGCAATAGCCCGTGGCCGTTACCGGGTCCTCTTTCCCGTTATCCAAAAACCATCTGAAATTGGCGGCGGCCACCTCCAGCAATTCAACATCTCCGCTATTGGTCTCGCCGTTGGCTATTAAGAGGGCGCGTATTTTCCTCGCCTCCGTAAGGTCATTTCTTTCTTTAGAAAACTCATCAATAATATTAGTGGCCGTGTACTCGTCTCCGAGCATGAGGTGGAGTTTCCCCATCAAAAACCTCCCCTGCCCGATGTGTTGAAGGCTTTGGAGATAGCCGTCCATTTTAGTTACGGCGGAGTCCTCCTTGAGCGCGCCCTTTCTTACGCCAAGCAGGGCAAGGTTAAAGGCGGCCTCGACATGCTCAGGGTCAGTGTCAACGGCCTTCTTCCAGTGCTGCTCGGCGCGGTTTAACTGCTGTATAGTGGCATATGAAACCCCCTGATTGTTCAGCGAGTCTGCCTTCAACGCCGATGGCTCGGCCACTGGCCTTGGATACGCGGTACCCGTGGTGCTTGAATAAATCGCAATGAGCCTGTCCCTGATTGCGGCAAAGTCTGCCGGTCTGTTGCCTTTGTCTTTATCAAGACATTCAAGCATCAGGCAGGACAGGGCATCGTCAATGCCGGGGTTCAGGTCTTGCGGCAGAGGAGGCGGCTCCTCGGTATGAATCTTTTTCCACAGCATAATCTGGTAGAATATGATGCCCTGCCTCTGTTCCGGCGTAAGCATAAAAGGCCTCCTGCCGCAAAACAATTCGTAAAGAATACAGCCGAAGGCGTAGATATCAGAGGACATTCCGGCGGTATGGGCGTCTTTAAACTGCTCAGGGGCCATGTACTGCGGCGTTCCAAATGGGACTCCACCAATGGTCATAGTCTGCCACGGGTTTGATATATCCTTGTGAAGTTCAGCCTGCGCGGCGAGGATGTCAATCATTGAGGCATTTTCCTCACCGATTGTCAGCACCTCATCCTTACCCCAACTGCCAAGCCCGACAAGGCCAAAGTCGGTTATTAAGGCCATGCCGTACTTGCTCATAAGAATATTGGCGGGCTTTAAATCCCTGTGGACGATTCCCGTTTGTGAAACACCGCTGTTGTCTGTCCAGAGAAACGTGTGCGTCCAATTCATACCGGAGGCTATCTGAATGGCCATGTCCAGCCTCTCGGTAAATGTGGACAATGTCCCTTCCCTCAGCCATTTATCAAGCGCCCCGGCATCCACGTATTCGATAAACAGGCGTGGAAGCCCGTCCACCTCCGCAACATAGTACGCCGAACAAATGTTAGGGTGAACACCAAGGCTTATCCAGGCCTCCGCCTCACGATAAAACCGGTTCAGCCCGTCGGGGTTTGCCATGACAGACGGCAGGGGGGTTTTAACCGCCACCATCCTTCCGATTTCCCTGTCAAAGACAAAATACACCTCGCCCATTCCGCCGCGCGCAAGGCCGCGTACCTCATACCTGTTGTCTATGACGGCGTTGTTCTTCCAAAGACCACGCTCCGCGGCCTTTGAGGACATGTTTCCTTTCATTAAGAGGCGGCCCCCCCTGTTACTGCATCTGCGCTAACGAACCCGTGTTCGGGTCATATTTATAGATTCCCTTGTCTATTGTCACTCCAGCAAATTGCTCCAGTTCGGCGAGGTCTTTCGGGTATCTGCCCTCTGCCGCCTGAAAACTGTTCACGGCCTGGCGGAGATTTGCTATGTCGGTCTTTTGAGATAATGCCTTCGCCTTGTCCATCGTTTCCACTTTTTTCATAGACGTGTCGGTGATTTTTTCAGAGACCTCGGACGCCTTTTTGCAGGACTGCATGGCTAAGACAAAACACAACAACACTACCACGTTAACAATAACTCTCATCTTAATCCTCCTTATTTTTATGTGGCTGATCACTTCCAGCCCTCTGATTCCATGACGGCCTCTATTGCCGCCTTAAACTCCTCGGCGTCCTGAAATCCATTGGCAATGTCTTTTGATACGGATTTATCAACTATCGCGGCAAGGGACTCGGGGATGTCCAGCCTGCGGTTTAATATTGGTATCGGGGCATCCTCCATGACAATATCCAGTGGATGGCGCTGCATGGGAGACATCCCCTTGCCCATATTCTTAAAGAATTCCTCTGAGATGTTCACGGTATATTTCCCTGTGAGCATAAAATAAAGCGTAACTCCCGTGGAATATAAATCTACTGTGGGTTTGGCATACTTAAAGTTTTTAATAATCTCCGGAGACATATACATGACAGAACCAGCAAATCCCCCTTGTGTCTTTGTTATGTCAAGAAATGAGTTTCCAGACTTGACAAACGACTTCGCAAGCCCGTAGTCGCAAATCTTGGCCAGCCCCAGTCCGTCCCCTTTAGGCGGGGTCAAAAGTATATTAGACGGTTTAATATCCCTGTGGATAAATCCACCGCAATGCAGGGCGCTGAGGCCGTTAAGCACATTAACGGCGATGGCACAGGCATTCCATGGGGGAAGAACCCTCCCACGCATAGTATTCATAAGAGACGGGACGCTTCCCCCCTGTATAAACTCCATGACGAAATAATATGTCCGGCTGACGATTCCCTTGTCCATTATACGAACGAGGTTAGGATGTACTACCCGCGACTGAACCATCATTTCACGCTCAAATATCTTTATATTTTTGGGGTCATCCATGGCGGACGGGTGAATCTTCTTTAACGCGCATATCCTGCCCGTATCTTTATGGATTGCCTTATATACGACACCCATTCCACCCCTGCCGATTTCCTTCAACACGAGATAATATTCGTCAAGGTCATATGTCTGCGTATCCTTCCTCATTGCCTTGACACATTCCGGGCATACGTATGTGGAATCAGGAAATTCACAGGCCAGGCCGTCAAAATCTGCGCTGTTTGAGACATCTGCCTGGCACTTGCCGCAGGTATAAGTCTTTCCTTTGAGGCCCATTGCCGCAAAAAAATCTGAACACTCCACTCTCACCGTAGCATCAAGCCTAATCTTCCAGCATCGCGTGCACAAGACATCCTCATGTTCCACTTCCCTTGCGTGAACGCCTGTTTCGTCCTCAGGCAATTGGCCGCCGCAGGCGCTGCAAATCAATATTTTACCTTCTTTCTGTTCGATAATTACACGCATACGGGTACTTCCAACCCTTATTTCGTCCATGTTGTTTAGAACCTGGCTATTGATCTTTGTTTCGTTGACAAAGGTGCCGTTTCTGCTGTTCAAATCTGTAACTACACACTTGCCATGGCGAATTTCCAGAATGCAATGGGTTCGTGAAATCAGCCTGTCGTCTATTCCTATCTGCAAATGTGCGGATTTAGACCGGCCAATAATCATGGATTGTGTGCTGTCTAAGGTAATTTCCTTACCCTTCTGAAGGCCTTCAACAACCTCTATTGTCATATTCAACATAAACTGAGGCCCTCTGTATAATATCGCATCAGCATGATGTTTAGTTTATCACTACCGGCCATAAAAAGACAATAAACAGGTAGGGCGCTGTCCTTGCCATCTCTTGGTGGCATTGTTTTTTCTCGTGTTGTTGATGTAGTATAAGCCGGCGTCAGGAAACGAGGAGATGTCTATGATTTTATCACACAAAGACATAGGTACAGCCGTACCGGCTAAGATAATGCCGCCTCGCCTGCGTATGGCGCTGCGGCGAAGACGGTGTTTTCGTGTCATTGATACCGCCTTGTCGAGACCTATCGTCTGGGTGACTGCCCCGGCCGGGGCTGGAAAGACCACGTTAATTGCCGATTATGTTGATACCATGAAAATCCCCGCGCTGTGGTATCGCCTCGATGAACGGGATACGGACATTAAATTATTTTTCTCATACATGCAGGAGGCCCTCAGAATACATATCAATGACAGTGGGATTGTCCTGCCTGACCTTGTATCAGAGGAATCTGGCCATATTGATACCTTCCCAATGCTGTTCTTTGACCAGTTGTTTGGACATCTGGCACCCCCGTGTGTGCTGGTCTTTGATGACTATCAGAATATACCGGAGAACTCTGTCCTTCACAAGGTCTTTATCAAAGGGTTATCTCAATTACCTGAGGGGATTTACGTCATCTTTATAGGCAGGGATGACCCACCACCACCGTTTGTCCATTTTCTTGCAAAGATGACTATGAACACCATTGGTTATGGCGACATAAGGTTCGATTTGAGAGAAACGACAGACTTGGTAAAAAGCGGCCATTATCATACTGTACCGGATGGCGCAATTGACAGGTTATACAATGAGACCGGCGGCTGGGTGACGGGGTTGATATTGGCTCTGTCTCAGGTTGACAGGACAGAAAATCCCGCCGCTAATTCCTATATATCTAAGGAGACGCTGTCTGAATATTTCATGATGGAGATATTCGATACCCAACCGGATGATATTAAGGAATTCCTGTTAAAAACCTCGTGGCTGCCTGAGTTCACTGTTGAAATGGCGGCAAAGATTGCACCACAATCAGCAGGCATATTGGTCAATAAATACAAAGGCTTCTTTATTACAAAAAACTACGGCAACGGTGTGTTTACCTACTGGGGTATGTTCAGGGATTTTCTGTTAAATCAATCAGAAGTCTTCTATGGGGAGCGCTTAGGCGGGATAGCATTACAGGCGGCGGATATTTTAGAGGCGCACGGCTATGTCGGCGAGGGCATGGCACTGATTGTTAAATTCAGGAAATGGGAAAGGTTCGACAACATAATCGCCCATCATGTGCGGGATATTACCGATGAGGGACATCACGCCATTGTAGATAATTGCATGTTCAGCATACCAGATGAGATAATACAGAATGACCCATGGATGCTGTTTTTGCAGGGGTTAAAAGAGATATATTGGTATCCCAAAGGCGCGCGCCAGATATTTGAACGCTCATATAACATGTTCAAACAATCCAGATGTTCTGACGGCCAGCTATTAGCTCTAAGCGGCGTAATAAAGGCCATTGTGATTGAAGGCAGAGATGCCCATCCCCTTGACGGCTGGATTGAAGAGTTCGAGGGGACGCTATTTGAAGAGTATAATCATATAAAATCCCTGAAGATCAGAGAAGGTGTGGTGTCGGGCATTTCGGCGGCCCTGATATTGCGCCAGCCGGGGCATATAGGCATGGATTATTGGTTAGAGGAAGCCGATAAAATTGTACTTTATTCTAAAGATATTGAGGCAAGGGTTTTCGTTGGCTGCAACATCATAATGTATTATCTATGGTCAGGTATGACATTTAAGGCAGGGGTTATTGTGGATGTACTATCGCTTCCAGTAAGGGAATTAAAGACATTGCCGGTGCTGCGGTTAATGTATCTAAGGGCTGAGGCCTTGTACTTCTACTATAAATTCTCTCCTGACAATGTGTTTAAGGCCGTTGATGAAGGACTACTGCTTGGGAGTCAGGCAGGCATACATGTAATGGATTCGGAATTATCAGGAATATCCATTTATTGTTGGCTTGCTGAGGGTAATGATAAGGCCGTCGAAGAGAAACTGCAACAAATATCGGCCTGCATGGCAGATGGCCAAAGTTACTCGCCATTATATTATCAATTATTATCCTTAGTCGAACTATCTAAAAACGAATTTCCCACGGCAATAGAGTACGCCAGAAAAAGTATGGCAATGGCGCGGGAGTACGGCTGCCATTTTATGATGGGTATTAATAAATATTTCATGGCATATGTATTGGTTGAATCAGGACAATATGATGAGGCCATGCATCAATTAAAAGATATTGAGGGGATTAGCGCTATCACAAAAAGTGAGCTGCTTATGTATCATATTTCTTCGATTAGGGCACTGGCCGCCCTGAAAACTAATGATGAAAAACAATTTGAAAATCAGGTTAATAAAGCAGCCCTCTTCGCAAATCAATCAGGGATGAGGACATTGCTGCCTTTGCAGAGGTCTGTCGCCAAGGTCTGTAAAGCCGCGATTGACAGGGGGATACAAGTGGAGTATGCCAGAGAGTTAATCCGGCTTCATAAAATAACATCAGATGACCATACGATGGAACATTTCCCATGGGCCATAAAATTGTATACACTTGGGCGGTTTGGAATATCTGTGGATGGTAAAGACATAAAGTTTCAGGGTAAATCTCAGAAGGTACCATTGCTGCTTTTGAAGACAATTGTATCGGCTGGCAAAGACTATATTGATACCGGGCAAATTACCGACAATATGTGGGCTGAGTCAGACGGTGATTCGGCACACAAGACATTTAATATCAACATGTATAGATTACGTAAATTGTTGGGAAATAAAGAAACTATTATGTACTTTGACGGGCATTTATGCCTCAATCCAGAACTTTGCTGGGTAGATATATGGGCATTTGATGACATTATTGAGAAGATGGATATAATCAAGAGATTGGGCAATAAATCTTCTGATGAAGAAATGATGCGCCTGTTTGTTAAGATGGCTTCTCTTTATAAGGGTGATTTTATGCCGCATGATGGCAACACATGGATAGTTCGGACGCGTGAGAGATTAATGTGGAGATTTATTAACTGTTGTTTGCAGGTTGGAGATTGATTTGAAAAATTGGAGAGATGGGAATACGCCATAGAATGTTGCAGAAGCGCCTTAGCAATATGCACTAAAGAAGAGGTATTCTATCAAAGGCTTATGATTTACAATCAGTGCTTAGGACGAAAATCTGACGCTATATCTGTGTACCATATGTGCAGAGGCATACTATCGGCAAACGGCATAAACCCTTCGCAGGGGACACAGGCAATCTACGACTCAATAATAAAGGATTAACGACGAAGGGGGGTAACCCCCCTTCACCCGTATTTTCGCGGCGGTAACACTGCTAATTGGCCGGGATGTAAATATTTACTGCGGTGCCACGGCCCTCTTTCGATTCTGCTTCAATGTGTCCGCCGTGGTTTTTTATTATAGAAAACGCAACCGCGAGACCAAGCCCGTAGTGCTTATATTTAGTGGTAAAAAACGGGGTAAATATCTTCTCTATATTGTCGGGTGAGATTCCAATTCCCTTATCAGATATTGAAATCAGGGCGTATTGTCCATCTTTTAAATGTGTGTGGTTAGAGATGTCTATATTTGTGGCCTTGATTGTTATTGTGCCGTCGGTCGGGGATGCCTCCATTGCGTTGGTTAAGACATATCCAAGGATACGGCTTATCTGCCATTTATCAAATCTGCACTGTCTGAGGTTGTCATCAATTAACATATTGAGTTTAATAGGGGAGTTTACCGTCACTAATGGCAGCGCCTGTTTCAGAACAAGGGCAAGCGACTGGACTTCAATAAAGGTAGTTGAGTTTTTTGAAAAGTCTGCGAGCTTTTTTGAGAGTTCCCTTGCGTATTCAAGTGTGTCTCTAAGGGCGTCAAGCTCTTCGTATGCCTTATGCCCCGGTGACAGGTAATTCCTTGCCACGAATATTTTTGACGTGAAGGTATTTATCAGGTAGATAAAATCACGAGATATATCCGTTGCAAGGCACCCTATTGCCTCCATTTTATGCATATGAACGAGTTGATTTTCGAGCCGGTTTTTGTCTTCCTGTCTTTTTTGCAGTTCGTCTATCATACCATTAAAAGACTCGGCCAACTGCCCAAACTCATCGGTGTGTAAGACGGGAATTTTTTTTGGGAAATCGGAATATTCGATGTGTCTTACGCTATCTGTCAGCTCCCTGACCGGCTGTAAAATACGCCTTATAAAGACATATACTGTGGCTAATCCCGCAAATAGAAAAAACAATGACGCCAAAATACTTTTATATGTGAGGACTTTTATGTCATGTTTTAAGGACTTCATGGAAAGCACTACTCGTACATAGCCTACCAACCGGCCTGGTTTTGCCTGTTGAATATTGTCAAAATAATATGGGGTTGACGTATATCCGGTATATGCCGTCACCGGCGACCAAAATTCAATGGTATTGTCATTCTCAGTATGTAACGGCATCAGACTTTTCCTCATCTGTGCAATTAATTGTTCGGGGTTATCTACAGTTATTACATTTCTGGCATTGCTGAACTCTCTTGTTTGTTCAGTGATAAGTTTACCCGAGACATTGAACACGGAGGCGGAGACGGCCTCTGTGTCTTTTAAAACAGTATCAACAGAAGGTATTATTAAATCCTTATTCTCGGCAAATATCCCAACCCTCGAATTTGAGGCAAGAAGCTCTGTAATGAGAGTTCCCTTAACTATCAGCCCATGCCTCAGAGACTGCCTTTCATTTAAAATGAAGCATGTGGTGAGGACAACTGAAAAGATAACTATAAACAACGCGGCTGTCGCAAAAACCCTTGCGCTGAAACTACTGCGGTATATGCTCAATATCTTCATTCATATACATCCATCGCAATTTTAGCAAAACCACTATTCTTAAACCTTTCGTTAACTGCAATCGCCATCTTAAGGGCTGTTATCTGATTAATGGATACCCTTGCAATGGACGCCTCGTATATCTGCTTTTTGATGTGCCCAGACCCTGATGTTATAATATCCCCGGCCTGTCTGCCTATTTCATAAGGGTCAATGTTTAATGACATCACAGCGCCAAGGGCAACATGCCTGTCCGTAAATGTAATCACCGGTATATTTGATTCTATTGAGTATAACATGATAAATTCGGTATTTTCCGGGGTCACCACCGTCACGTCCGGTAGTATCCACAACGCGTCAATTTTATCCCTTATTGATTGCAACACAGAGGGCACCTCTTTGGGTGATTGCACCTTCTTCTCCACCAAAACAACCCCCCGCCTTTTTGCCGATTGAGCCGCATCTTTCATAAAGACATCCTTGTTGGCCGGATTATAAATAACCCCAAGCCGCTTTACCCAGGGAAATACATCCACAAATGAGGCTATTTGCCTGGCCGCCGGTATCTCCATACTTACGCCAAACACATTGTCATGCCCCTGAATAATTGCGGAGGGATTCAGCACCATCATATACAGCACAGGTATGTCCCTAAACGCCAACGCCGTAGTCAGCGCCTCCTGCCCAACCGCGACAACCATGCCGGGTCTCGATCTTTTTATCTCTTCAATACTAAATCCATTGCTGTCTAACGGTATTACCCTCTTAATGTTACAGTTACAGGAGGATTCAAATCCCTTTATGGCGTCTTCATACGGTTTAATCGCGCTACTTTCTATAACTGCCACATCAAGCGCACTGGCTGTGGGCACATATATTATAAACAGCATCAGATACACAGCCACCAGGATTAAAAAGTGCCCCATAGCTGAATACCCCGCAAAATATTTAACTATTCCGGCTCTCATATTTATTCATTCATCCACCTTGCTTTTACTTATAATTTTCGTGTTTAATAACGCCATAGCGTTGAAATCTGAACACCGTACGCTAGGGATATTATAACAAATGAAACTAATAATAAGATATAGGGACGGGGCAATCGCATTTGAAAAATAAAGCAGAAGATCCCTGTGCAATCATTCCGGCTTTGTCCCTTTCCGTCATTCCGGCTTCATTTTGTCATTCCGGCTTGTCCGGAATCTTCCCTTCAGTGGGAGTTTCATAATGATTGTGCATATTCCGAGGCATAAGGACAGATTCCAGACAAGCCGGAATGACAAAAATAATGGAGGCAATTCCCAATGCGTTTGCCTTGGAGACAGGGCGCTATATTTTCTCGCCGCCGTGTTGGTTTTCTATCCCACAGTCTTATATGCCCTTGCGGAGTCTGAGGAATCGGCGCTTTCCATGTATTTTGGGAAGGATGATATGGCGGTAACCCAGACAAGATACCTTAAGCCGGTATCGCAGTCGGCGGAGAACATCGTCGTAATAACCGCCGATGAAATCAAAACTATCAACGCCCATACCCTTCAGGACTTACTCAAATATATAACCGGAACATTTATTGAGGTAAAACCCGGCGGCGCCGGTGGGCTATTTCGCATTCAAGGCTCCGAGCCTCAACAAACCAGGGTGCTCATAGACGGTGTCACATTAAATGATTTGTCTTTGGAGACAGTAACCCCAAACACCATACCCGTCCAAAACATTGAGCGAATAGAGATAATCAAGGGACCTGCCTCCAGCGTGTGGGGCTCTTCTCTTGGAGGGGTTATTAACATAATAACAAAGGACGCAGGGGGTACAAAACCGGCGGATGTCACAGTGTACTCATCTTACGGCGCTTACAACTCATGGGATGACAGGATAGAGGCGCGGGGGACGATAAACAAGTTTGGATATTACGCGGCCGCCGGCAGAACTGCCTCAGAAGGTTACTCAAAAAACCTGCCGGTTGATGAGCAGTGGGTTTATACTAAATTTAAATTTGACGTAACGAATGATTTTCAGGTCGGCTTGATTGCCAACTATTCAGAAGACAGGGGACAGCCCGTACAACCCACCCTTGACAGCGACAGCCACAGGCAATATTTCGTCTTAAACGCCGATTACCACATAAGCAGCGAGGCGTCAATTAAGGCCTCTCTTCGTTCAATGCGCTTTTACAACACTGTTGTTGCAAACAAAGACAATTCCACCCCAAACTCAAATCTTGACAAAGACATCGGTGGCAGCATAGTCTTCAACTGGAATAACACTGTTCACAGCATCGTGGCAGGCGGCGATTATGACAATATGCAGCTATCCTCCGACCTCATAGAAGGAGGCAGACAGGTTTATACGAAATACGCCGTTTTTATCAACGATACGATTGCCATTGACAAGTTTGCGGTTACACCTGGGCTGCGTTATGATTATCTTAACCTCAGCGGGGGTTTCCTTAGCCCAAGCCTTGGGATTACGTATCAGGCCGGCAAGGAGTCAATCATTAGGCTTATTGTTGCAAGGGGTTTTAACGCGCCAACAGCAAGACAGACGTCCGTCAGTATGCAGGCCGGCCCTATGACGTTTATAGCAAATAACGACCTCAAGGTTGAGAAGGTTATGTCGTATCAACTGGGTGCCGAAACGGCGCTGTTAAAATACCTCTGGCTTAAAACCACTCTCTTCAGGCACGATGTTACAGGCGCGATAAATCTTACTACCGTCACAGCAAACACTGAACAGGCAACGAACCAAAAGAAAGAGGTAAGACAGGGTTTTGAGGTTGATGTAAGCACTATACCGATTTATAATACAACGTTAAGTTCGGGGTTTACCTTTATGTATACGAGAGAAAAAGATACCGTTGCTCTTGCGGAGGACACGCCACGATACTCCATAGATGTTGGCGTCGAATATAACGACAAGCGCACCTTTAGGGCGTCTCTCAAGGGACACTATGCAAGGTGGCACATCGTCCAATCTGATTACAACAACAGTTATACATACTTTGACAACTCCTTCGTTTGGGATACTAACGTCTCAAAGCAGATATATAAGGACAAGTACATAAAGACGGAGTTGTTCCTGAAGGGCAATAACCTGTTTAACAACTCACAGTTCCTCTATGCCAACCGCAACTACAATGGGCGATTGATTGAGTTTGGTATCAGGGCGGAGTTTTAGCCGCTGGGTTTTAGCCGCCGCTGAAAATATTTTCGCACTCCGCGACAAAAAATTGTATCCACCCAGCTTGTCTTGCCGCCACCTGTCAGGCGCCCTGCCGTCATTCCGGCTTGCAGACTGTGTCACAATAGTAAAGCAGCCCCCCCCCCC
>NZ_JBJUSG010000093.1:0-14758 GCF_046044395.1 Candidatus Magnetominusculus dajiuhuensis
CTGACTATGCACACTCACAGGCGCACGATTCCGGACAAGCCGGAATGACAAAAATGAGGGCGGCATTGACATATTTAGGCGTTCATTTGTTGTCTGTCATTCCCGCGAAAGCGGGAATCCAGAAAAGGATGTTTCTAATGCGATTGCCCTGGCCTCCAGCGCGTCTGCCCTGTTTTTTTGGCTGGCCATTGTTAAAATATTCCCACGTTATGTTAGAATAGTCCTCTTTTGGAGTTTCTGTGAATTATGGCATCATATATTAAAGACGAAATAAAGGCTGGCGTTGTGGTAGTTACGACGCTTCTGGTTATCAGCGTTTTTGTGATTCTGGTAGGGGGCGGGCTGTTAAGAGGCAAATACGATCTCTACTATGTCAAACTCAAGGATGTTGCCGGCATTGACATAGGCTCTCAGGTAAGATTGGGAGGCATGAGGGTCGGCAAGATTACAAATATAATAATCCCCGATAACGCCAACGAACCCCTGACCATAGTCCTCGGTGTCAACAAGGGCACAAAATTCTACAAGGGAACCAGGGCGATGATATCTCAGATAGGTTTTGTTGGGGAAATCTATATGGGGCTTTCGCTGGGCGATGTTGCTAACGCAAAGATTGAACCCGGCTCTACAATACCGTCCGAGGAGACCGTAGGGTTTGGGGATTTACTGGTAAAATTGGCCAAGGCAACAGAATCCCTTGACAAGCTATTGAAAGACGTTGATGCCATGTTCAGTAAACAAAATCAAAAACAAGTCGAAGACCTGCTCGTAAACGCAAACAAAACCGTCATCATCGCAGGGACTGAAATGCAGCATATCTCCCATTCACTGACGAAGACATTTGCGGAGATGGAAGGCGTCCTCAAAGAACTAAACGAGATATTAAAAGGCAATAAGGGTGAAATCGCCGTGCTGTTAAAGACGATAACACAAGAAATCCGCGGGATTGGAACCATGGTAAAGGCATTCGAAAAGACCTCCGATTCGTTGACAAAGACATCCAACTCTGTAAATATCGTATTAGATGACCAATCGCAAAACCTGACCGAGCTTATTAAAAACATAGACACGACGTTGGAAGACCTGCAGGGCGTCTTGCAGGAAGTCAAAAACAAGCCATGGAGCTTCATATATAAGGAAAAGGAAAATGAAAACGAATAAAAAAATATTGTGCCTTCCGATACTTGCGGCTATCATCACCATAATGGTCGTTTCATGTGGTTCGATGCCAAATACAAAGATATACAGCCTCGACATACACTACGACGTAACAAGGAACGAACTCAAGCCGGATATCCCCATAGTCATCGTGATTGATTCACCTCGTTACCTGTCGCAGCCCTTTGTGGCCGTGAGGTCTAATCCCTATACGTTAACGATTCTGAAATATTCAAAGTGGCAATCGCCGCCTGTAACTATGGTTGCTGAGGAGCTGAAAAAGGCGTTATATTCGATAGGGTTCTTTAAGGATATCCGCATATCAATCATAACATCGAGACAAAGCTCTTATTCCCTTAAGGCGAATCTGACGCGGTTTGAGCAGTTCGACGAAGGCGGCACCGCGTATGGCATATTGTCGCTTGATACGGACTTGCTGTCACCTGATGGGGAAAACCTCTATCACAACGCGTACGCAAAAAGAATCGCGCTTGCAGGGTCTGATGAGTACACAGCCCTGGCGGAGGGTCTAAGCGCCGCGCTGAAAGAGGTAATGGACGAGATTCGCGCCGCAACCGCCAAGGCGATTATCGAAAAGGAATCAAAAAAGTAGTTATTCGCGGGCAGAGCGCAGCAAAATTACCGGCTATGCCGCTCAATATCTCTCCTTCGCAAGGGACAATAAGCGCGTACGCCCTAACGTAGATTTAATTAATTTCAATCCAACTATATTTAATAAAAAATAAACTTTAACTTTCTAATAAAATCTTGTTATTATTAGACTATTACAAGCCGATTTGTGAGGTGATGAGGCATGGCGAATACGAAGGGATTGACCAAAGAAACTATAACCATAATGTTTACGGATATTGTCGGAAGTACAGCAATGGCAGATTTTTTGAAAACTAAACACGGCGATGACAAAGGCGATGAAATCTTTATTAAAAAAATAAGGGAACCTCACCATAAGATTATCAGACAATGTTTGGGAAAAAACAACGGTCGCGAACTTAAAACCATAGGCGATAGTGAGGTAAGATGGAATCCAGAAGACGAAATGGCTATTGAAATTTTCTAATGCGATTGCCATGTACAATATCCCACGTCATGGGCAGCCAATGACAAGGCATGTCAGCGTATAATTTTCATAAACACGGCCTTGTCGTCGCCCTCCGCGTAGTAGTGCGGCACGGTGGCCACGCATACGTAGCCGTGTGTCAGATAAAACTCGCGCGCTGGGCTGTACTGCTCTTTAGCGGAGGTCTCTATGTACACAAATTTCCCGCCGGTCTCAATTATGCGCCTTTGCGCCTCATCTATCAACAGCCCGGCCACCCCCCTGCCCTGCATGTCTTTCCGCACAGCAATCCAGTAGATGTCATACCCCGCCTCAGTCATCGTTATCGGGCCGTAACATATATAGCCTACCGCCCTTCCGCCAACATCGGCGAATATAAACTTGTATTCGCTTTGGTCCAGCTTTGTGAGATTATCATCAAGCAGCTCTATCGCCACGGCAATCTCCCGCTGGTGGAATACTCCCGTTGAATCAAGGATTTGCCTTACCGGCGCGATGTCAGAGTGCATGGCCGATGTCCTTAACGTAATTGATTGTCCTTTCATTTTTTTAGGGATGCCTCGATTATCATTCTGATGATGTCTGTCTCTGTATAGTCGGCGTGAGCGGCTGCCGCCATGAATCCCGAATCGTGCGATATGCAGGGATTGGCGTTTACCTCAATGACATATATGTCCCCTGAGCTGGCTACCCGCATGTCCACACGGGCGTATCCCCTGAGGCCGAAGAGCCGCCAGCACTGTAACGCGGTTTGCCTGACATCGCTGGCGCTGATGCCTTCCGGGTTAAACCGCCTTATCGTGTTATTGTACTCAAAGGACTGCGGCAGCCATTTTGCATCGTAGTTGACTATTTCTGGTTTACCCTGTGGCCAGTCTTTAAAGACTATTTCAGCAATCGGGAGGACCTCGGGCCTACCGTCTTTGTGTTCAATTATGGAGATGTTGATTTCCCTGCCCGCAATAAAGGCCTCTATCAGAAGCGGCTGCCTGTGTGTGGCGAATGTCGTGGGCAACGCCTCCAGAAGCCTTTCACAATCAGTAAACACAGACGCGTCATCAATCCCCACTGAGGCGTCCTCACACGCTGGTTTCACTATGTATGCACATTGCGGTGGCAGAGACAGGGGAACACCGTCATAAATATGCCACGCGGGTGTCGGAATACCAGCGGTGGCCATCATGGACTTGGAGATAATCTTATTGGTCGTTGTCAGGATAGCGTCGTAGCGGCTGCCCGTAAGAGGAAATCCGGCAAGCTCAAAAAACCCGGCAACAGCGGGGAACAGCCTCTGGCCTGCCTCATGGCCTTCGACTAAATTAAATACCACATCAGGGCAAAACATTGACAGACGCCCAAGCAACTCATAGAGCTGCCGTAGCCCGGCGGCAAGGGCAATGGTCTCATACTGAAAACCGAGAGTTCGCAGCGCACCGGTGACAACGGCAAGCTCATCAAGCAGGTCCTCGGAGTCCGGCCTTCCCTCTATGATTTGTTCATGAACGACTGCAATTTTCACAGTTGTCCGGCTGCCATCTGCCCGCGGCCAGGGGTTTTATTTCGCTGCGCTCTAAGGCGGATTGAATTATCCCTGAGATCAGCTCATCATAGCCGATGCCGTTTAAGGCACACAATATGGGTAAATCAGAGTGTGACGGGTGCAGCCCAGCAAGGGGGTTTATCTCAATAAATGAAAGACGCCCTGCCGCATCCCCCTTTAGGTCAACCCTGCCCGCGTCCCTGGCACCTATCGCCCTGTACGCCATGAGCGCTATCTCTGACGCCTCATTAACAATAGCCTCATCGCGGCAGAGTACATATTTGACCCTCTCCTCGCAGAACTCCTTATTGGCATATGAATACACCAGCGGGTCGGCGTTATCAAGCAGTTTTACTTCCATTGTCCCCACCGCGCGCGCATTTTTGCCCGTGCCTAAAATTCCCACGGTGAATTCCCTGCCCGGCAGGTACTCCTCCACGATGGCCGGCTGGTTGTACATTTTTAGGACGAACTCGCAGCGCTCTTTGAATTCTGTCTCGTTGCCGACAATAGAGGCGGTATCAATCCCCTTGCCCGTACCCTCAGAAAGTGGTTTTATAAATAGCGGGAAGCGCTTCAATGGCGGCAAGGCAGCCCTTTCGAAAGAATCTACTACGAAATAGTCCGGCGTCGGCACACCGGCTGCGCGCACTACGGCCTTTGCCATCGCCTTGTCCAATGACAGGGCAAGCGTAAGCGGGTCGCTAAACGTATATGGGATAGAGTAGGCCTCAAGCAGGGCTGGAATCTGCGCCTCTCTGCTCCTGCCATGCAGACCCTCAGAGATGTTAAAGACGAGGTCCCATCTCATGCCCAACGCAAGTTTCTCTACGAGGCTTTTGATATTGCCTATCCTTGATACCTCATGCCCGGCATTCTTAATGCCCTGGTCAAGACAATCTATCGTCTCCTCGGAGTCAAACTCTGCGGTCTGCTCTTTGGACAGCCCCATCTGCTCGTATTGCCTTCTGAGGTCAAACGTCAGGCCGATGTTCATTGCGCCTTGTCAGAAAACAGGGTTTTTTCTGTTCTTCTTTTGTAGCGTGCCGCGTCAACCGGGACTTTACATTTTTTGGATGGCCGGGCCGGGCGTTCTTTGGGGTCTTTGTCAATGGGATTGTGATACCTGATAATCATCCCCTCGTAGTTTCTTAAAATCACCTCGTCATCAGAGGCCGAAAGGAGGTAAAACGGCTGAAGCGGCACCTTGCCGCCACCACCCGGTGCGTCAACCACAAACGTTGGCACACATAGCCCGCCCGTAAACCCACGCATCTGCTCAATTATCTCTATCCCCTTCCAGATGCTTGTCCTGAAATGCTCAGCCCCCTTCACAGGGTCGCACTGGTACAGGTAATATGGCCGAACCATTATCCTCTGAAGGGCGTGGCAAAGGGCCTTCATTGTCTCAACAGAGTCGTTTATGCCCTTAAGCAGGACGGATTGGTTGGACACCGGTATGCCTGCCCTTAGAATCTTGTCACAGGCCTCCTGCGCCTCCGGCGTTATCTCGCGCGGGTGGTTAAACTGCGTGTTTATCCAGAGCGGCCTGTGCCGGGACAACATTGAGGCAAGCTCATCGGTTATTCTCATCGGTAGCACAACAGGGATTCTCGTCCCTATTCTTATCACCTCAAGGTGTGGAATTGTCCTTAACTCCCCCAAAAACCAGTCCAACGTCTCTATGTTCATCGTCAGCGGGTCGCCCCCGGATATGATTACCTCTCTTACCTCGGGCACGCCTCTAACGTAGTTCACCATTGCAAGCAAGTCTTTCTTGCTCCTTATCGTCTCTCCATCCTGCCATATCCTCTTTCTGGTACAGTGGCGGCAGTACATGGCGCATGAATTCGTAACCAGCATCAGCACCCTGTCCGGATATCTGTGCACAAGGCCAGCAACCTGAGTGTCGTCTTCCTCCTCAAGCGGGTCTTTATCACCGACGTTTACATAATCTATCTCCTTAAAGTCGGGGATACACTGCTGCCTTATCGGGTCACGCGGGTCGGTCCAATCAATCAAAGACAAGTAATAAGGGGTTATAGAATAGTGGTACTTGTCTATTAACTGCTTATATTTCGCTATCTGCTGAGGTTTCAAATCGAGTAAAGCCGAAAGTGCATATACTGATCTTAATCTGTTTGACAACTGCCAGTACCAGTCATTCCAGTCGTCGGCGGTGACGGAGGGCCAAAGGCTGCGGATAATCGAGTTAGATGGCTCAAGGGTCTCGTGCACATCGTAGTCGAATAACTGCGCGCTTTGCAAGCTTGGAGGTTCTTCCTCCTGCGAAAGTGTAGTGTTTTTCATCTTTCTCCGTGTGTTCTCAGTGTATTGATCCTCCAAAGTGAAGGATTTGCTGCGCCTATGCGTTGAATGCAATATTCATGCCAGCACTAAATATTCTTTAAGGTTGGCAAATCCATGACTTTTACTGCTTTTGTACCGGCTTTTCCACGGTGCGGACTGTTCGGGCGTATCCAGCACAGTGCCAATATGGCACGATTGCCCCGCGCACGATCATGGCTGAAGCCGCGTTTCCCGAATTCCCACCTTCCATGCTGCGTCAGAATAGCCTGCCTGAATCATCCTTGAGTGTCAACTCTCAACAATCGAATCATCCTGAGCCTGCCGAAGGATGCTCCTTATAGTGTTCCTATCATCTTGGTGACTTTTTCGACGAGCTTATTTAACACGTCCATGATGAGCTTTGCACTATACCCACACAAGAAACTAAGTAATTCCGGCGTTGGCTTAATCTTTTCTATTATTGTTCCGTCAGGGTTAAATAACAAAACAACTAAAATTATTGGGGCAATAATTGCCAAAGGAAGCCTTATCATGAAATCAATAATCTTAGCCAATTGATCTTTTGCATCAGTCACAGGGGGGCGTGACAAAAGAGACATAAAAAGGTAGACAAAAGCGCCCGCTATGCCGAATACTATCGCACGTATTAGCTCGTGACCAAGGTCTTTGATACCTAAAGTTATGGTTATAAAAGCCGTAACATCATCATATCTATATTTAAGGACCAAAAACAATATAATAATTCCAACAAACAATCCAACTCCCTTTGGCACAAGATTGTTAGTCGCAGCTCTTCGCTTACCCATGATTTCCAGTTCGAGAAATTCCATTTCAAGGTCCATGAGGCTCTGTGTTGCATCGTCTGCGGCAATTACTTTCTTTTTTAGTGTGATACAGGCGCTATACAAGGCTTTAGTCTTCTGCTCTGCCTCCGGTCGTAAAAAAAAGAGTGTAAACACCGATGTGGAGCGTGTTCGGATTAAATTGATCAACCTGTCAATTTCACTGCTTAGTCCGGCCTTATTACTAATTGTTTCTGCATCTTTACTATTTGGTTCGTCCTTCGATGGCATTTTAGTATCCTCCCTTAGCTTATCAATGATTGCCTTTACGGCGTACCCGATTTTATCTCCTTTATCTTTCTGTGAAGGCTTCTGAGGCCGATACCTAGGGCCTTGGCGGCGGCGGTCTTGTTCCCATTTGTCTTATCAAGGGTCAGGCGTATGAGTTCACGTTCGACCTCGGCGAGTGTGAGGTTGTTGGAGATTCGATAGCAGTCACTGTGCTGAGGCTCTGACATCAGTAAAAACGCCGGTAGATAGCTGGCCTCAATAAAGTCTTTTTTTGCCAGCGCCATCGCGGATTCCAGGGCGTTTTCAAGTTCCCTTACGTTTCCAGGCCACTGGTAACTCAGCAGTGTTTGCATCGCGTCTTTTGATATGCCCTTTATTTTATAGCCCTTCTCCTCGTTTAATTTATTGATAAAATAGCTGGTCAAAAGCGGGAAATCCTCTATCCTCTCCCTGAGCGCGGGCAGGTCAATCTTGACCACATTGAGGCGATAGTACAGGTCGTCTCTGAACTTGCCCTCGTCAATAAGCCTTCTGAGGTCTCCGTTTGTGGCCGCAATGACCCTTACGTCCACTTTTATGGTCTCATTGCCGCCGACACGCTCAAATTCCTTCTCCTGCAGGATTCTCAACAGCTTAATCTGCGTGCCAAGCGGTAAATCCGCTATCTCATCAAGAAATATCGTGCCGCCGTTTGCCAGTTCAAAACGCCCCAGCCTCCTTGCAGCAGCCCCCGTAAACGCCCCTTTTTCGTGCCCAAAAAGCTCTGACTCTAAAATGCCTTCATTGAACACGGCACAGTTGACCTTGACGTATGGACCTGCAGAGCGGTTGCTGTTGTAGTGAATCGCGTTGGCTATCATCTCCTTGCCCGTGCCCGTTTCTCCGGTTAACAGGATGTTTACGTTTTTTGACGCCACAGAGCCAACTATGTCTATGATATACTGCATGGCCTTGCTCCTGCCGACTATGTTTCCATAGTTTACGCGCTCTTTGAACTTCTTCTCCAGTTTCGTCTTCTCTATGTACAAGGTCTGCTTCTCCGCCGCCTTTTCAATCACCGTCATCAGGAGTTTCATATTAATGGGAAACTCATAGAAATCATACGCGCCCGCCTTCATCGCCTCCATCGCCTTAGAAAGCGGCACACGCTCTGAAAGAAAAATTATCTCCACATCTGGCCTGATTGTCTTTATTTTTTTCAGGAAATTGAGGCTATTGATATTCTTCAGATTAAAGTCAGACAGCACGATATTCACGGGTTCTCTATTTAAAATCTTGTAGGTTTCCTTCAGGGAAGACGCGGAATATAATTTAATTTTTTTTCTCTTCAAATAATTTCTGGCCTTTTCCCAAACCGCCCTCTCCCGCTCTTCTACAACCAATACGCTCAGCTCCACATGTGTCTCCCAATGTTAATAGATTAAAACGATAGTGCCATAATGGCACTGCATATGAATATTGTCCACTTTATTGTGCCACTTTGGCACTGTTTGCTATCCTGTCAACCGCCGTACCGCGCTATCATAGGGTTCTCTGCTCACGCACCGCTCCATGCCTCTTCCACTATCTTGTAATCCCCCGGACAGCCGCCTAGTATTAGTGTCTTAATACCCTTGTCTTTGACACTCCCGGAGGTGTATTCCTGCCTGAACGAGACAACGACTCTCATGGGTGAGACGGTCTTCAACTTCAGGTTTGTGAGATTGATTTCGATGGATTTAGCATCATTAAAAACATCTTTTTTGTGTGCTTTCCACTGTTTTATGTCCATGTTGCCTGATTTAAATGAGCCGCTGTAACAGGATATGTACTTTTCTATGTCTTTAGCCTGCCATGCGGCCTTCCATCTATTGACGGTTGAGATGACATTTTCTTCAATCAGCGGTTGTACCTCTCGTTTTGTAAACTCCTCGGCTACGATTTTGTAGCCCGTATCTTTTTTGGCCAGCAGGTAGAGCCGCTTGTGGCCATAGGACAACGTGTCGGCGGTGCAGTAGAGCTGGTCGAAGGCGTACATGAGTTTAGTGGTGTTATCTTTAAAAATGTTGACATTTGAAGTGATTATCTTTCGTTTTGGGTTGCTGAGCATGAGTTGTTTCTTTCTGTTGAGGTAACTCTCCGCACAGAGGCCGTCATAGCTCCTGAATCCGGCGTCGAAGTAGTTTATAAAACCCTTAAAGTCACCTTTTTCCCATGATAAGATAAACGCCTTAAACATATCCATGTATTTTTTTTTGCGTTGTGCGTAGTCCGCGAGGCTCAGCAACTCAAGGCTATCAGAGATGATTACAGGCGTCTCTGATAAGATGTCAGGTTTAAGGTTCGCCATATCGCTGTTTGATAAGGAGACGCAGCCCTGTGTTTTTTCGTTATTTCTTTCCGGGCCGCGGCCATGTATCCAGATACCGTGGCCGGTCTTGCCCCTTATTTTATCCATCATATTTGGATAATTCAGCGTATAGGCACCATCGCCGTAGAGGGTATTGTCGAGTTTCGTCGGTGGTATAAAGTCTGTTATATAATAAAAACCGTCAGGGGTTCTGTTGTCTCCTTCTTTGAGCTTGTCGCCGTCGTTTCTGCCGTGCAGGACGCCATAGCTTTTGGCAATGCGCGGCAGGTTGTCTTTGACTTCCACTACATGCAGTTCACTGGTATGTTTATCTACCAGCAGGACGTTAAATGTGTTGTTGGTTTCAGTGAAGATGTTGCCAGGCAGTGGCCGGGGATTACCCGCCTCAGCGGCAGCCACTCCAAACAGTAGAAGTAAAAACGCAAGTGCAACCGCCGCCACTAATCCGATATAAGAGGACACGGCGGTTATTGTGGCGGCACGGGTTATGGTTGACGCGTTCACAGGTTGGTCTGCCCTGCCGATATATGGTTTTTCGACCAGTGTACCGCCATAGTATGACGGGCCTCCAAGTCTTACGCCAAGCGCCCCGGCCATCGCCGCCTCCGGGATACCGGCGTTGGGGCTTGAGTGGTTTCTGCCGTCTCTTATTAGGGTCATCAGCGCGCTTGTGAAGCTGGAGGCGCTGTCTGCACTTCCTTTGCTCATTGCTCGTTTTCCCCCTGGCCTGTAACATAACAATTTAACAATATTAATTGCAAACACCGATATAACCATAACAACACCAGTAAGTCGCGCGGGGATGTAATTAGCAAGGTCGTCAAGCCGGGCGGCGGCTCGTCCAAAAAACAGATATTTTTCATTTTTGTAGCCAATCATAGAATCAAGCGTATTAATCGCTTTATACGCAATTGCAAGGGGCAGGCCGCCAATGGCAAAGTAAAACAGCGGCGCTATGACGGCGTCTGAGGTATTCTCCGCGGCTGTTTCTATGGCAGCCCTCGCAATGCCTTCGCGCGTCAGTGGTTTTGTGTCTCTGCCTACAATCAGCGACAGCGCGGCCCTTGCCCCCTCGTCGTCTGCGCCCTGGAGTTTGTCCCTCACCAGTAGTACCGATTTGATAAGCCCGTTATACGCCAGCGCCAATGAGCCGGTTACGCCTGTTGTAACATCGTAGAGGGAAATAGTATTAAACAGCATATACTGCCTGAGGGGCGATAAAAATACTTCGGCAAACAGATACGCGGCCCCGTATGTAAGGCCAACGGTGATGGCAGCGGCAACCGCTCCGGCTGTCAAATTGTAAAGCGGCGTCCTTGCCGGTTTCCTAAGGCGCCTGTCCAAAAACCCGATCAACCCGCCCATGTATCTCACAGGATGGGGAAACCAGACCGGGTCGCCTACGCATATATCCACGGCAAATGCCGTAAGAAGTTGGACAGGTATGCCCGACAATAAAAACATTTGCTATATTATCATAATATTGGCGACGGTTAGTGCAAGAGCTTCTTAATAAACCTATCTGCGCTTTTCATCTCTTCTTTGACAACGTTTACGTTTCTAAGCAGTCCTCTATAGTAACCGGCAATGTGCAGACTATCGTACAGGCTGCCAAACTCTCTGAGAAGTTTACCGTTGTTGACGGCAAGGTGTTTTTGCATGGCGTCTCTATAGCCTTCCACAGACTTGGGTAGTTGTTTAGCTGTAAGCCCGCGCTTTATCAGGGCCTCGTTAATGGCTTCCAATATGGCAAGGTAAGCCGTCCCAAAGGCCTCACGAACCGGTTTCTTATCAAGGTACAAGTTGTCTTCAATGGAAGCGGCTTTCAACAGCTCCCTGGCGTTTTCCATGTAACGTATCGCTTCACCTTCCGCATGAGTCCCAGGCATGTTTAATTACCTCCATAGTTAATTATAAGCCTTTCAGGCGCTCTGCGTCAACGCCCCCATTGACACAGTTCAGGTCTGAATGATAGACTTCCTACAATGTACATGGCAAAGGAAAATGGTAAAAACAGATATGAGCTTTATAATGGTGAATTGAGTGGTAAAACAGAAAATCCTGTATTTAAATAGTGTGACAGTTGGGGGAAAAAGATGAGAATACTAATAGCCGATGATGATTCTAACAATCGTACTGTATTACAAGGAATGCTCTCAGGTTACGGCGAATGCGACATTGTGGTAACTGGAAAGGAGGCGCTTGAGGCATTTATAATGGCACATGAAGAGAAGGCCCACTATGGTCTGATTTGTCTGGATATAATGATGCCCGTAATGGATGGCAATGAAGCGCTGAGGAAAATGCGTGAATACGAACGGGAAAACGGCCTTGATGGGCCAGCACATGAGGCAAAGATTGTAATGGCTACCGCCCTTGACCACCCCGACGACATAGTAAACGCATACCACAAAGGCGGCTGCACATCGTATCTGATAAAGCCTATAACTAAAAAGGCGGTCATGGAGATGTTGAAAGATATAGGCATCGTGAATTGATAATTTCTCAGAAGACTAAGGTGTTGCGCACTAAAGGCGGGCAATGTTTGAGTTGCTGACACGGCCGTTGCGAATCATGCAACGCAGCAGGGGGGTACTGTGGCAGGCCAGACCGCGTTGCATGAGGGGCGATTTCTTATATCTCACCGCGCCGAATTCACTGCCATCTGAAGTCTACGTTGCGCGAGGTGGCACCGGCGGTAATGCTTTGACTTCTGACAACACCTTCGTAAGACGCCCTTATTGAATAAGAGCCAGCGGGGAGTTTAAGGTAACAAATCGGCCCGTCTGAGGTTGCTTCAAATATCCTCTTGCCGCTCTTGTTTGTGATTTCAACAAATACATCGGAGACGTAATCCCTGTTAGTCATCGCGAAGACCAGTTTTACATTATATCTGTCTCTCGCTATGGCATCAAGGGATTCCCTTTCATCCAGCCCTACGCCACCCGTTATGTAATCTATCCCGTTGACGCTTCCACTCTGAAAAGCAGGCGTATAATCTCCTTCTGCAAAGGCTGCCGGTGCAGCCAATACCAGTAACGCCACGATAAGCACCGGTCTTATCATTGTTATTGCGATAGTTTTCATGTGATATACCTCCATTCGATTATTGAGCGAACCGTATCAGGCTCGTTAGTTCCCACGTTTATCAGGTGGAAAATCCATAATTAAGGTTTCCCGCCTTTTAAACGGTTCGCCTTATTTATCAGGCAAAGTACCGGGGCTGGAATAACCAACACCAATAATGCCAGTATAGCAAGGGCGAATACACGTTTCATAGCGTTGACTCCTTTACCTTCCCTGCATGGGAAGACCAGGTGCGGCAGGGGCGTTTGTGACAGCTCCGGGGGCGTTCATACCGGGGCCACTTTGGTTTCTCATCATAGTGCCCGGGGCATAACCAGAAGCACCGGGGGCATTTGTTGTTGTAGCACCTCTGTTATGGCCGCGACCACGCCTGTGGTGGCTTCTCGTGCTGACGGTTACAACGGGAAGATGTCTTTCGACTGACCTGACGGCTCTGACCGCGGGATTACGGCGGTGCCGGTAATGTTTGCGCCCATAGCCGTCACCATCGTGCGCAAAAGCAGAAACACTGAATACTGTTAGTATCACCGCTGTCATTATTACAGAAATTAAACCTTTCATCTTAGTACCTCCTGTTATAGTGGGACTGTCATAATCCCCTGTTTAATTTTGAGAATTATGGCTTCGGTTATCTTTATGCGGCAAATCATTTGTCCTTCGTCATCCCCGCCTCAGGAATCGCAGCACAAGGACTATGACTGCCACGACGAGAAAAATATGGATGAACCCGCCCATCGTGTAACTGCTTACCAATCCCAACAGCCACAGTATCACTAGTACGACAATAATTGTTTCCAGCATATACGGTCTCCTTTTGTTATTTGACATCACCTGATACATCTATGGCCTTTCGGGCATAGGCGAAACGGCCAACCTCAGGGTTAGACCATGGCCGTTTCACAAGCTGCGCGCCGATGCCTGATTTTAAAATTCTACAAGATTAACTTCCCATAACCTTTTTCACTTCACCTATCTTTTCCTGAACTTTGCCGGATGCCTGTTCGTTTCTGCCTTTTACTTCCAACTCGGCATTATCAATGACTTTCCCGGCCACTTCCTTGAGCTTGCCTGTTGCTTCGTGATACGCGCCTTCGACTTTGTCTTTCATGCTTGATTTCATAGTAGTTCTCCTTTTAAGAATTTTTCTGTCAGCCGTAGCCGCAGTTACTCAGTTATTAGAGTGTTCGGGACGACCTGTCCCACTCTCTTTCAGCATCAACAGACTCTTCACTGATGTCACACCCCTGAGCTTTCTGACCTTTGCCACAATACGCGCTTCGGTCTCTCTGCTGTCAATAAGACCTTGCAGAATAACATCTCCCTTAGTGGTCGTCACATCAATCTTAAAATAATGGGCGTTAGGCTCTTTAAGGATTATCGCATGAACCTCCGTAGTGATCGTTGAGTCGTCTATATATTCGCCCACCGTCTCACCAGCCACAGAGGCATGGCCGGTAAACACGGCCAACCCCAAAAACACTAGTAGTGACGCCAAAACCATGCTCTTCATTATATCTCCTCCTATTTTTACTATCTCCTCATGTTTTTTACCGGCGGTCAAAACCAGCGCCTCCTAACATAATATCCACCGCCACCACCGAAAACTATAAGCAGTATAACGATCAAAAGTAAGGTATCCATAGACTTTTCTCCTTTTCTTTGTCCGTACCGCTGGCCAAACACAACAAACTAAGCTGTTTGATATTGTCAGCAGTAGTACACTCAGTGCCAGTTTAATAACTCCCAAAGCCGGAACAGCCTGCTCAACAATTGAAGCCGGAGTTGATGGCTCATGAGCCTGATCCTAAAACTTGGGGCCTTGGGCAAACCACATAGTTTAATCTCAACCCTCATAATGGTATAAGGACTAAGGGTGAGGAGTTGCACGATGTTCACTGCTACTATTGGTTGCAGTGATTAATATCATACCACAACTTGCATTGATTGTCAAGTGTTATTTTTACATAAATATCAAGTTACCAAAACCAGCCCCTCATCGCAGGGCAAACGCGTTAGGAAAATAAGCAGAAAATGCCTATGTATTCATTCCGGCTTGTCCCTTTGCGTCATTCCGGCTTGCAGACTGTGTCACAATAGTAAAGCCCCCCTTTTTTTTGAGGGGGGCTGTGGTCGTAGCGCTGGGCAGTGGGGATATTATTTTA
>NZ_JBJUSG010000094.1:0-14749 GCF_046044395.1 Candidatus Magnetominusculus dajiuhuensis
TAGGGGGTACTCTTGCCGGTAACCCAGCGGGTGTAGTTATTTAGACGCTTACCTTAATTCTACGTGGACGGTGGCGTCCGGCTCGTGTTGGGCTTTTTTATTATCTACAATATAAACGGCAATCCTGACTCGGCCAAACACGCCTAAATCAAGGTCGCCCGTGTAATACGGTTCTCCCTTATCGTCATCTCCTTTCCATAGAATGGCTATTTGTTTGTATAGCATTGTTTTCACCTCCTTTCTCAGTTATGGATTTATATAAGTCTTGTCCTGTAACAGCGCTGACAAGGGCTGCCGAATCATGTGTCGGAGTATCTCACCTGTGTGTATACCATCATTATAGTACACTGGTATTTTTCGTCAATTCAAGTTCCAGCAGGAATAAACCGGATAGAAAAGTACTGCAAGAAGAGTACGGCATAAAAGTTTACCGTGCTTGACAAAAACGACGATATTTCACATAATATAACAAGGGGGAAAGCGATGACAGCGACGATAGTTTTTAGTTTGCCTGTAAAGTTTAAGAAGAAAAAGGATGTAGTTATAGCCTCCTGCCCTGTTCTTGATGTTGTAACACAGGGAGAGACGGTTGAAGATGCCCGGAATAATATCAAAGAAGCGGTATCGTTGTTTATCTCAACGTGTTTAGAAATAGGTACACTTGACGCGGTGCTTAAAGAGTGTGGCTTTGAGGCGGCGGAAAAAACAGCAAGGAAGCAAAGCCAAGTTGAAACGATAGAAGTTCCAATTCCATTTACAATCAAAAGTCATAGCCAATCAGTATGCCACGCTTAACGCCGGAAAGCTGGAAAACCCTTGAGTGTATTTTTGTAAATGACGGTTTTGTTTTCAGCAGACAGGACGGTTCGCACAGAGCATATATAAAAAAAGGAATTTTGAGACCAGTGGTAATCCCAACGTATAAAAGTATTGGCACTGATATAATAATCAGCAATATGAGAACGGCCAAGATGACAAGAGAACGCTATTATGAGTTATTGGATATTTGCAAAAAGAGAGCATAAGTCAATTTGTACGTAGTAAAGTATTGATTAGGAAATTCAACTGCTCACTGCTGCCTTCCTTGAATAGTCATTTAAAGATCTTAATGCCAGCTCGGCTGAACACCTGTTGACCGGTTGTTGACTGACATATTTTACATAATAATTTTATAACTTATTGATATTGTTAGATATTGTTAATGCCGAAGGGGGGACTCGAACCCCCACGAAGTTGCCCCCACAAGGTCCTGAACCTTGCGTGTCTGCCAATTCCACCACTTCGGCACAAATGCGGCCTCCCTTACGGTATCACAAATTATTATCACCTGTCAACATGTCCAAAACCGCCATGGCTCAACGTCGGCAGAGGCAGTCCTTCTCTGTATTTTATAAAACCTATGTGCTACGGAAAATCCCCAGAACTTCGCAGTGGTATGTGTTTGGAAACATGTCTATCAGCCTTACAGAGGATGGCGTATATCCGGGCTGAAGCCTTGCCGCGTCACGGGCAAATGTTGATGGGTTGCATGAGATATAGGCAATCGTCTCCGCCTTTAGGGACAGCAGCCTTTCCACCGCCGCCTTGGTGAGACCTATCCTTGGCGGGTCAACAATCACTACGTCATATGTCTTATTTTCCCTTATTGTCTCAAACGATTTCGTTATGTACGATATATTATGTATGTTGTTCTGCGCTATGTTGCGCGCACCGTCCGCCGCCGAGTATGGATTATCCTCAACGATGGTTATCTCTTTGGCCGTCTTTGAGAGGCCGAGGGAAAAGTTGCCAGCCCCACCATAGACGTCAATCACCCTTTTGCCGCTGACATCGCCCAATAATTCCTTCACAGTTTCGACCAATACCTGGTTCAATTCCCAATTGGACTGGAAAAACCCCTGCGGCGACACGGTATAGCTTATCCCTTGCCCGCCGTTATCCCCTATTGACAACTGACAATGGGAATCCCCTGCCGCGTGTGTGCGCTGGTAATCAGGGGCAAGCGCCGCAACAGCCCCGTCAAATCCTATATCAAGCAGAAACTCAAGTTTTGCCTCATCCACATCAGGACCCTTGAGGAAGGCCACCGTGTTGCCGCCCGTAAGCATGTGTATCTCTCTGACGCCATTGAGAAAGCGCGCCCCTTTTAATTTTGCAAGAAATCTGTTTAAAGTGCCGTGTAGCAGCGCGCACTCATCAACGGCTACGATGTCTCTTGTATTCTCCCTGTAAAAACCTATCGTAGGGGCGGCTCCACCGCTTACAGAGGATAACTTAAACTGAACCTTTCTCCTGTAATTCCATTGGCCTCCAAAAATCGTCCCGGCAATGGGTATATCTATTTTTGCGATTCTCCTGAGACAGTCGGCAACTATTTCCTCTTTTAATGACAACTGCCTCTCATATGAGATGTGCTGGTAGTGGCAGCCCCCGCACATGCCATAAACGCGGCATCGCGGTGTGACCCTGTCTGTCGAACCATTGAGAATCTCCACAGCCTCGGCTATGGAGTAATCCCTTCTGATTTCTTTTACCTCTGCCAGCACCTTTTCTCCGGGGATTGCGCCCTTTATAAACACAACCCCATCAAGCCGCGACAGGCACATGCCTCCATAGATGGGGGCAAGTGAGTCCAACTCCAAGGTCTTCATTTTTTACTCAGGAGATTTTTTATCGTGTTTTTCAACTCCGTCATGTCGGCAGATTTTACCACATAGGCATCAGACGCCCATACCGAGAAATCATCCCTGTAATCGTACGCCGTGGACATTATCACGGGCAGATTGGGCTTTTGCTCCTTCATCCTGCGCAGCACTTCAATTCCGTCCATGCCGGGCATAAGTATATCAAGCGTGACAATGTCCGGCAGCTCCCTCGCAAATATCTCAAGGGCCTCTTTGCCGGAACTTGCAATGTAAACGTCGTAGTGCTCATCCTCCAACTCTTCCTTGTACAGTTTCCTGAGGTGTGGGTCATCATCTACTATTAAAACTTTCATTCTATTCCTCCTTATATAAGTTATGAATTTTTAATCTGAATCAACTCGCGCACTGCGTCTGTCTCTCTATGTAGCTTCCCGCATACCTTCCCTCATGTATCTGGCGGCGTCTTCCGGGGGCGTTGGGTTAATGTAGAAGCCTGAACCCCACTCAAAACCGGCTGTCCTTGTAAGTTTGGGGAATATCTCTATATGCCAGTGGAAGTAGCTGTTGTCTTCCTCTGTAAACGGCGTCGTATGGACTATGAAGCTGTATGGCGGCACGTCAAGAATCTTATCCAACATCTTCAGCACGGTTTGAAGCGCCTCTGCCAGATATGTAAAATCGTTGTTGTCCGGCATAAAGGACGACTCATGGCGCCGGGGCAGTATCCATGTCTCAAACGGCACGCGCGGCGCATATGCCGAGATGGCTATGTACGAGGTGTTTTGATAGATTATCCTCTTGTTGATGCTGGTTTCCTGGTCAATGAGGTCGCAGTAGATACATTTCTCCATGAAGCTATGATACTTTTTGGCCGCGTCAAGCTCTTCCTGCACCCTTTTGGGGACGATGGGCAGGGCTATAAGCTGGCTGTGCGTGTGCTCAAGAGTTGCGCCCGCGTCCTCTCCCTCATTTTTGAATATCAGGACGTATTTAAACCGCTTGTCCTTACGCAGGTCAGTCATCCTTGAGTAGAATGCCCAGAGGACATCAGCGGCCGATTTTCTGCTCATCGAAGACAGCGACAAATCGTGATGCGGGGTTTCAATTATTACCTCGTGGGCACCGATACCGTTCATCCTGCCGAAAATACCGTCGCCTGACCTGTCAAGGTCACCTTCAATGTGAAGTGCCGGGAATTTATTCGGCACTACCCTGAGTGTCCAGTCCGAGGCCCCCATCTTATCCGGCCCCCGGAAGGCCATTATCTCGTTTGGAGTAGTGAACTCATGCCCCTTGCAAAACGGACAAAACCCCACAGTCTTTTTTCTCTTGTGGGACGGAGAGATGAAATCTGACGGCCTTTTCCCTCTTTCTGTTGAGATGATAACCCACCTGCCTATTATCGGGTCCTTTCTTAGCTCAGACATTGGTCCTCCTAAACATTATTTTATCAAATCACAACTTTATTATTGTATCATAACAATACTCGGACATTGTATCATAGAGCACTAAGACTTTTAAATATGAAATCAACATTTTTTAGTAAATTAGTAAATAATCCTTTTCAGGACCCTATTCTGTACGTAAGATTCAGGAGGGAGAAGGATGCCGTTATGTTTGACTGCGGGGATGTCTATGGCCTTTCTGTGCGGGAGATACAGAAAATCTCGGATATTTTTGTCACCCATATGCATGTTGACCACTTTATCGGCTTTGACAATGTGCTGCGATGCCTGTTAAACAGGGAGGCGCCTCTTCATATCTACGGCCCCAGGGGCATCATCAACGCCGTTGCACACAAGCTCAAAGGTTATACATGGAATTTAATCAAAGAATACCCGCTAAAGATAGAGGTCTGCGAAGTTCGCAAAGACATACTCCAAAGAGGCAGCTTTCATGCCACCCAAGGTTTTAATCACATCGTCGGCCCGGTAACGGCATTTGATAAAATAATTATGATAAAAGAGGGGATAACTGTGGAGGCCGACGTTTTTGACCATGGCATCGAGGTGCTTGGGTTTAGTCTTCACGAGGATACGCAGATAAACATAAACAAGGCCCTCCTGCTTGAGCGCGGCCTTACGCCAGGCCCGTGGTTAAACGAGCTGAAGGCCGCCATCAGAAATAACTCAAAAGACGCGCAGCTCAATATAGACGGCCATTATTACCATATTGAAGAGCTTCGCGGCCTTGCCATGATAACGCAGGGGCAGAAGATTGCCTATATAACGGACATTTCCCCGTCTGAGGCAAATATTAAAAAGGCCATCGGCCTTGCCGCGGGCGCTGACACGCTCTACATTGAGGCGTTTTTTTTAGCGGAGGATGTTGAGCGCGCCCACAAGAGGAATCACCTGACAACCGCTCACTCAGGGTATATCGCCCGCTGTGCCAATGTTATAAATGTTGAAATAACCCACGTATCACCAAAATATATTACTATGTTAGATAGAATAAAATTAGAGGTCAAGGAGGGTTACCCTCCTTGCGGGAGTTTGAGGGCAGCGCCCTCGATGTCTTAAAAAATGAACTTCACCGTATCACACAAAGATGGAAGCGCACGAACAGGCAGACTTGCCCTTTCCAGCGGCACGCTGCACACGCCCGTATTTATGCCGGTCGGCACTATGGGCGCTGTAAAGGCGATGTCGCCCCGCGAGCTTAGGGAAGTGGGGGCGGAGATAATCCTCTGTAACACATACCACCTGTACTTACGTCCCGGTGAGGATACCATAGCGGAGGCGGGCGGGCTTCACGAATTTATAAGATGGGACGGGCCTATACTAACTGACAGCGGCGGGTTTCAGGTCTATAGCCTTTCTCCTCTGAGGAAAATCGGGCAAGATGGCGTGACTTTTAAATCCCACACAGACGGCTCCACGCACTTCATAGGCCCGCGCGAGTCAATGCGGATACAACGCGCCCTTGGAGCAGACATCGCCATGGCCTTTGATGAGTGCACCCCTTACCCGTCTTCATACGAATACACGCTGAAATCTCTGGAGCTTACGACGAAGTGGGCAGAGATATGCCTTAGAGCTGCCACTAAGCCGCAAACGCTCTTTGCAATAGTACAAGGGGGCGTCTATAAGGATTTAAGGCTACAAAGCGCGGCACAGCTCAGAGACCTGAATTTCGGGGGCTACGCCGTCGGAGGAGTCAGTGTCGGCGAACCAAAAGAAATAATGCACGAAATCATAGGCTACATGGCCTCTGAGCTTCCAGACGATAAGCCACGTTATCTGATGGGCGTGGGGTTTCCTGAGGACATTTTAGCCGCGGTAGAGGCGGGATTTGACATGTTTGACTGCGTCATCCCGACAAGGACGGCAAGGCACGGCACGCTCCTTACGACACATGGCAGAGTTGCCATAAGAAACAGCCAATTCAGGCGTGACCACACACCGCTTGACCCCGAATGCGGATGTTACACATGCCGTAATTTCACAAGAAGCTATCTAAACCACCTGTTTCGCGCCCGTGAAATCCTCGGAATCAGGCTCAACACCATCCACAACCTGTATTTTTATTTAGATTTTATGAAAAAAATCAGGGCAGCCATCGAACAAGACCGTTTCAATAGCTTCAAAAAAGACTGGCTGTCAGAGTATCGAGGTATTTAGCACAGAGGTTTGTCTAATGCCACAATGGTACATGTACGCTTTGAGGGTACGCTGGAAATGAAAATCTGTTCGTATAGTAAGAGTAATTCGGCTCTGGAATATTTAGGCGCATATGGACTATAATACCCTGTACCGCCGACAAATTTATTTACAGGGAGGACAACAGTGGCCGATTTGGATAATGTCAAAGACGCGAAGATGTTTTATACCGATGTGCCCGCAAAGAACACCCCATTCTTTTTAAAAGGCTCAAACTCACTTGATTGGGGGATGAAGAACAGGCTTTCCAATATATTCCATCCCGCAACCGGCAAGACCGTTATGCTGGCCATAGACCATGGATATTTTCAAGGGCCTACGACTGGCCTTGAGCGCGTGGATATAAATATCGTCCCGCTGATACCGTTTACAGATACGCTCATGCTTACACGCGGGATACTACGGGCAAACATCCCGCCTTCATACACGGGCGGCGTAGTGCTGCGCGCCAGCGGCGGCCCAAGTATCTTAAAGGAACTCTCCAATGAAGAGCTTGCCATGAATATCGAGGACGCGATTCGCTTAAACGCCGCCGCCCTTGCTGTTCAGGTCTTTATCGGCGGTGAATACGAAACGAAATCAATTCACAATATGACCAGTCTGATAGACAAGGCCAACCGCTACGGCATCCCCGTACTGGCGGTAACAGCGGTGGGCAAGGATATGGCGCGCGACGCCCGGTATTTTCGCCTCGCTTGCCGGATTTGCGCCGAACTTGGAGCTACCTATGTGAAGACCTATTACACGGCGGAGGGGTTTGATACCATTACGTCTTCGTGCCCCGTGCCTGTTGTGATGGCCGGTGGCAAGAAACTCCCCGAACTTGACGCCCTGACGATGTCATATAATGCCGTCAATGAAGGTGCCCTTGGTGTTGATATGGGGCGTAATATATTCCAGTCCGACTCCCCAACGGCAATGATTCAGGCCGTCAGAAAAGTCGTCCACGAGAACATGAAACCCCAGCACGCCTATGAATTCTACCAGACGCTGAAAAACAAACTCGACAAGAAGAAGGCCAAATGATAAACCGATGGTCAGACGCCGACGCGGAGAAATTTGCAACCGACAATGCCGGAACATGGGGCAGGGCACTCGCCCTCAGGGCCTACTCGGCCAGATTGTTGGGCGCGGACAGGCGCCTCGTTCTGCACGGCGGCGGCAATACCTCAGTAAAAGACGAACATAGAAACATACTCGGTGAAGCCGTTGAGGCGGTGTTCGTAAAGGCGTCGGGAGCGGATATCGCTGAAATCGGCCCGGAAGGGCATGTCGGCCTCGACTTGAACTATCTAAGGGAATTTGCCGCCATAGAAGCGATGTCTGATGAGGCAATGATAAACGAGTTTCGCACCCACATGTTTAGCTCAAACGCCCCAACTCCGTCGGTTGAGACCCTGCTTCACGTATTTCTGCCCTTTAAATACATTGACCACACTCATGCGGACGCGATATTAACACTGGCAAATCAGGCCGACTCCGAAAAATTGATTAAAGAGGCGCTTGGCGCGGATGTCCTTACGGTTGGGTACCACACGCCGGGATTTAAACTCGCGAAGGCCGTTCTTGCCGCCTTTAACAAGAGGCGCCACTGCAAGGCCATTGTCCTCCTTCATCACGGTATTGTTACATGGGGAGACACCGCGCGCGATTCCTACGGCCTTATGATAGAACTTGTCACCGCGGCTGAACAATTTATAATAAAACATACGGCGATACAGCCGAAACGCCACGTTTCGACTGCGCCCGATGAGGCAAGGCAGCGGTATATAAAAATAGCCCCAATTCTCAGGGGACTGCTTGCCGAGGCATCCGGCAGCGAGGACAGGCCATTTAACCGTGTCATTATCAAACCCCTTATTGACGCCGATACCCTTAATTATACAGACTGCGGCATTGGCAGAGAAACTGCCCTTACGCCCCCGGTAACGTCCGACTATCTTATCAGGACAAAGGCCTATCCCCTCTGGATAGACGGCCTGAACTATGAAAACATGGATGTGCTGAGGGCTCAACTCTCCAGCGCTATCGGGGACTATAAAAGCCGCTACGAGGAGTATTTAACCACACACGCTGAGAAGATGGGCGGGGAGACTTCGCGATTTGACTCCATCCCAAGGGTACTCTATATCGAAGGTATTGGCGTGGTATGCTCTGGCAGGGACATCGAATCAGCAACAATAGCGGCAGACATCACGCGCCAGTCTATTGAGATAAAGTCGGCGATTGCCGCAATGGGGCACCAGTACGAGGGTATATCTGAAGAAGATATCTTCGCAATGGAATACAGGACATACCAGCACGCCAAACTCGGCATGTCAGATGAGCCGCCGCTTGCGCGCGAAACGGCAATTATCACAGGTGCCGCGGGGGCAATCGGCAGCGCTATTGCTAGGGAACTGCTTCTAAACGGCTGCCATGTCGCTGTTACGGATTTGCCCGGTCAGAGGCTTGACAGCCTCTATGAGGAGTTGCACAGCCAATTCGGCCTCAGGGTGATGGCCGTCCCGATGGACGTTACAGACCCTGTGTCGGTATCGGGGGCGTGCGGCAAGGTGGTTGAGAGATGGGGTGGGCTTGACATAGTTATTGTCAACGCGGGGATTGCAATGGTCGCGTCCCTTTCGGAGATGTCCATAGAGGCGTTCAGGAAGCTGGAGAGGGTAAACATAGACGGGACTTTGATTATCATTGCGGAGGCGGCGAGGCACTTTGCCCTCCAGAGGACGGGCGGGGATATAGTGTTGATTTCGACGAAGAACGTGTTTTCACCGAGCGCTAATTTCGGGGCATACAGCGTTACAAAGGCGGCGGCGCATCAGGTGGCGCGTATAGCCTCGCTTGAGCTGGCCGGGATTGGGGTGCGCGTGAATATGGTGGCCCCTGACGGCGTGTTTTCAGACGGCGCGAGGAGGTCGGGGTTATGGGAGGAGATCGGTCCGGACAGGATGCGTGCGCGCGGGCTTGACGAAAAAGGGCTTGAGGACTACTACAAGGGCCGCAACCTACTGAAGGCCCGCGTTACGGCCTCACACGTGGCAAGGGCGGTGCTGTTTTTTGCCGCGAGACAGACACCGACAACCGGTGCGACAATCCCTGTTGACGGCGGCCTGCCGGATGCCGTGCCGCGCTGATGCCCATCAGTGTACACCCTGCGGTGTTGCCCCGCCTTTGCCCCCTTTTATCAGCAAGACAAGGGGAAGGGTTGACAGGAGAATGACGAAAATTATAAAGGACGTGTCGTTAAAGGCGAGCATAGAGGCCTGCTTTATCGTATTGCCATAAATAAGACTGTCGGCGGCGAATTTGGAGACATCAGGACTGAACCCGTTGTAACCAAACACCCTTGCGACTGCCGATGAGGCCATCTGGTAGTTCCTGTCAAATGGACTAAGGTGTTCTGTAAGCTGGAACTGATGTACCTGTGCGTGGCGTGAAATCATAGTCGTAACGAAGGCCACCCCGATGCTGGCGCCAATGTTTCTGAGCAGGTTGTAAATAGCCGTGGCATTTCCCATCTCCTCCCTTTTTATCCCTGACATTGTCAGAGTCGTAAGCGGTACAAAGAGCAACCCTGTGCCAACGCCCAAAAATACGCGTGGAAGAAAGACGTTTATATAATCCACATACAGGTTAAACTGGGACAGCCGGAATGTCGAATAGGCGGCTATCACTGTGCCTACGGCTATGAGCCATTTCGGGTTTACCTTAGTCATAAGAACACCCACAATGGGCATCGTTATCAATGTGGCTATGCCGCCGAGGCCAAGCACCTGACCGGCCAGCGTAGCAGTGTAGCCAAGTTGTGTCTGCAGCAGTATAGGCAGCAGCACTATGCTTCCAAACAGGTTGAAAAACACAAAGAAGGCAATCATGCTGCCGGTGGTAAAAGACCTGTTTTTAAACGTGGAAAGATGCACTATCGGGTCTTTGGCAAACCACTCCACCACAACAAACAACAGCAATGAACATACCGATATAAGGGAAAGCCAGAATATAAATCCAGAGGCGAACCAGTCCTCCTGCTGTCCCTTGTCAAGCACTATCTGCAGTGTGGCAAGGCCCAGGGTGAGCAGGGCAAGGCCCATGTAATCTATCCTCATCTTTTGCTTTTTCAGGTAACTGGGGTCTGAGATGAATATCATGCACATCAGCACCGATATGATGCCAATGGGTATGTTTATATAGAAAATCCACTGCCAGCTCCAGTTATCAGTTATCCACCCGCCCATGAGCGGCCCTATGATAGGCCCGAACAGTATACCCACGCCAAACAGGGCCATAGCCGTGCCGCGCTGTTTCAACGGGAATGCCTCCAGAAGTATAGCCTGCGAAAGCGGCTGAAGCGCCCCGCCACCTATTCCCTGTACGATTCTGAAGAATATCAAACTTTGGAGGCTCCACGCACATCCGCACAGAAATGAACTAACAGTAAATATAACTATGGAAAGAATCAAATAGAACTTCCTGCCTAACATCCTGCTGAGCCATCCTGTAAGAGGTATGATTATGGCGTTGGACACGAGATAAGCCGTAACTGTCCATGTGGCCTCGTCTATGCTGGCAGAGAGAGACCCCCTGATGTGGTCTAACGACACGTTTACGACTGATGTGTCAATTATCTCTATGAGCGTGGGAAGCATTACGCTCACGGCAACTATCCACTTGTTTGCGGCAGCGGCGGTGTTGCTCTGGCCAGTGTCCATAAGCCTGATTATATATCCGTCATAACAGTTTTGTCGAGAACTGGTGCATGATTATTTTGTTATATGGTTTTAATTTTATAAGGATAAATTATAATATATAGACAGAGTGAATTCCATAAGCGTAATAGGAGCCGGCAGTTGGGGAACGGTTTTGGCAAACATGCTGGCGTTGAAAGGCCATGAGGTTCGTCTGTGGGCATATGAAAAAGACACCGTTGACTCCATAATAAAGCTGCGGGAAAACAAGCCGTTTATGCCCGGCCTGAAACTCTCCCCCCGGCTCATACCTACGAATAATCTGGCAGAGGCGGTGGGGGCGGCCTCGTGCATCATACTTGTCGTGCCGACACAATTTATCAGGGGTATCTTAACAAAGGCCGTATCGGCCCCCATCAGCCCGAACACCGTTGTCGTTACCGCCGCAAAGGGAATAGAGCGCGGTACTCTGAAAACCGCATCGGCAATAATACAGGAATTCATCGGCAATGAAATCGCGGTGCTCTCCGGGCCAAGTTTTGCCGATGAGGTGGCAAAGAGAAAACCCACCGCTGTAACCCTCGGCATCTCAAACCACTCCAAACATGGACATGCGCTTCAGGAGATGTTTTTCACTGAGTACTTCAGGGTCTATACCCACGAGGACATAATCGGCGTAGAGCTTGGCGGGGCGCTGAAAAATGTCATTGCCATAGCCTCAGGCATATGCGATGGCCTTGGGCTTGGCCTCAATGCCCGTGCGGCATTGATAACACGGGGGCTTTCTGAGATAATCAGGCTTGGCGTGAGCCTTGGGGCAAAGGATAACACGTTTTCTGGCCTCAGCGGCTTAGGCGACCTCGTCCTGACATGTACAGGAAATCTATCAAGAAACTACACGGTAGGTCGGCGTCTGGGCAAGGGAGAGACGCCCGCCGAAATCCTCTCCGACATGAAGGCGGTAGCCGAAGGCGTTGAGACCTCGGCGTCGGCCTTTGAGCTTTCAAACCGAGCTGGCGTGGAAATGCCTATCGTGGAGCAGGTTTATAGAGTAATTCATGAATCGAAAAACCCTGCCGAGGCCGTCCGGCAACTCATGTCACGGGAGCTGAAGGGGGAATTCAGGCATGGATAAAGAGGCCATTAAGACACTGCTCGTCTCCCTGCAAAACGGCCAAATCGGCGTGGATGAGGCCCTAAATAAACTAAAACACCTCCCGTACGAGGATATTGAATTCGCAAAGATAGACCATCACAGACAACTCAGAGGCGGCATAGCGGAGGTTATATTTGGCGAGGGAAAGAAAACCGAAGACGCCATAGAGATAGCCCGCAGGATTTACAATATGAGCGGCAGGGTGCTGATAACAAGGGCGTCAAAAGAAATATACGACGGTCTGCATATTGATGGCGCAAGGTACTATCCCACATCGAGGCTAATTGAGGCCGGTGAGGGGCGAAAAAAGATAGGGCGCATAGTTGTCGTCAGCGCGGGTACGGCGGATATACCAGTTTCTGAGGAGGCCGCTGTAACGGCCTCTTTTCTATCCAGCAGCGTAGAGACGCTCTACGATGTCGGGGTTGCCGGCCTTCACAGGCTGTTAAGTAACGTCGGCGTTTTCGAAGGGGCCAACGTGGTAATCGTGGCGGCGGGGATGGAAGGCGCGCTGCCTTCTGTTGTTGGTTCGCTCATTGATAAGCCCATCATAGCCGTGCCTACATCTGTGGGATATGGGACGAGTTTAGGCGGCCTGACGCCGCTGTTTGCCATGCTTAACTCTTGCGTGCCCGGCATAGCGGTAATGAACATAGATAACGGTTTTGGGGCGGGCTGCCTTGCCCATAAAATCAATATCCTTGCGGTGCACGATTGACTACCAAGCAGACTGATAGACCATCAAAAAAACGCCTGACAATTGAAACCACCGCCGCCTTCCTTCTGAAAAAGGGGCTGATAACGCGTGAGCGTTTCTCGGACATCACGGCAAGGGGAGAGCAGCAGATGATTAGACTCCAACTGCTTAACGAGGCGGGCAGCGCCAAGCGCCCCTCACAAGCCGTCTCGGTTGTCACGCCGGCTGAGGCAATCGCCGCCTTAGAACTTGAGATACCGGGCGCAAACGGCAAACTCCTCAACGAGGATGCCATCACTGAGGCAATCGCCGCAGAGACAGGCATCCCATATATGAAACTTGACCCCATCAAACTCGAACTTGATGTGGTAACAGGGCATGTTCCACGCCCATTCGCATTAAGGCACATGATAGTGCCGGTTGAAAATACTGACGGGGTGGTTACCCTTGCGGTTATAGACCCATATGATATGGAGGCCGTGGAAAGCCTCAAACACGCAAAAAATCTGAAAACTCGCCTCGTGTTAAGCTCAAAGTCTGATGTGCTGAAAATTGTAAGGGAGTTTTTCGGCTTTCACTCTTCGATAGCGGCCGCTCAGGCCGAGATGCAGCCGGGCGTTGACCTTGGAAATCTTGAGCAGTTCGTCAAACTAAGAGGGCAGGGGGAAATCGAGGCCACTGACTCACACATAGTCAGGGCGGTGTCGTACCTCTTTCAATACGCCTTCGACCAGCGGGCAAGCGATATACACATCGAACCAAAACGCGAGAAATCTATTGTAAGGCTGCGCATTGACGGCATTTTACATACCGTACACTCGACCCCTAAGGCCGTCCATGCCCCGATCAGCTCGCGAATAAAGATGCTCTCACGAATGGATATAACCGAAAAGCGCCGCCCGCAAGACGGCAGAATAAAGACTACTCACAACGACAAGGAACTTGAGCTGCGCGTGTCAACCCTGCCGACGGCCTTTGGCGAGAAGATCGTCATAAGGATATTCGACCCCGATATGCTTATGCAGGACATTGAAAAACTGGGGTTTTATCCCCGTGAGTATCAGCTTTATGACTCATTTATCAGAAGGCCAAACGGCATAATATTGGTCACCGGCCCAACTGGAAGCGGCAAGACTACGACCCTGTACTCTACCCTCAGGGTGCTGTCCAGTTCAGAAGTCAACATCGTAACGCTTGAAGAGCCTATTGAGATGGTCATTGAGGAGTTTAATCAGGTCAGCGTACAGCAGGCTATCGGCGTCACATTTGCCAACATGCTTCGCACAATCCTGCGCCAGGACCCGGACATCATCATGGTTGGTGAGATAAGAGACAAGGAAACCGCCGACAACGCTATTCAATCCGCCCTTACGGGGCATCTTGTCCTCTCTACGTTGCACACGAACGACTCCCCTTCGTCTATTACAAGGCTTTTGGACCTAGGAGTCCCGTCGTTTCTGATATCTTCCACACTGATAGGCATAATTGCCCAGCGGCTTGTCAGAAAGATATGTGTCCACTGTAAGCGGGAGCGGGTGTTGACAGAAGACGAAACCGGATATCTTAAATTAGATAATAACACCACTCACACAATAAGCTATGGTGAGGGATGTATAGAATGCCGGGGGACGGGCTATCGTGGCAGGACGGCGATATTTGAGGTCATGGAGTTTACTGAGCGGGTGAGAAGGGCGCTTTCGGACAATGCCGACCTCAACGCCTTATACGCAGCGGCAGCGGCCGATGGGATGACAACCCTGCGCCAGGCCGCGATTCGCAAAATGCTCGAAGGCACAACTACGTATGAAGAGGTCATATTTATGACATAACATAATAGCCTTTGGCTGGAGTTCTGTAAGCGTCTAAATAACTACACCCGTTGATTTCCCTGCGAGGGCATCCCTATC
>NZ_JBJUSG010000095.1:0-14695 GCF_046044395.1 Candidatus Magnetominusculus dajiuhuensis
AAAGCACGGGGGCTTTTAACTCTTTTCGCTTCTCTATGTCGGTTATAGGGGTATTCTATCTTTATATATTGTATTTAATGGACATAGAAAGAGAAAATAGATAAAATAATGCAAGAACAGAAAATATTGAGGTGTCCAAAGCCATACAAGATTGATTTTCGGGACAGCAGTCTGTAATTTTGTATAGTATAAATTGGCAAGTTTTTGTACTCGATAGTAGGTGCTTGTAGAAGAGATTACTGATACAAAATCTAAACAAATTTTCGATGAAGCAAATACCATCAAAAAAGGCTGGTGACGGTCTGGTGACGGTATTTTTGAGGGGTACGAGAAGATAAGTGCTTGATATATAAGATTTTTATTGGCGTCCCCAACGGGATTCGAACCCGTGTTACCGACGTGAAAGGCCGATGTCCTGGGCCGGACTAGACGATGGGGACACATCTTATGAGCCGCCTGGGATTCGAACCCAGGACGCCCGCCTTAAAAGGGCGGTGCTCTACCAGCTGAGCTAGCGGCTCAACTATGTCAGTATAGCACACAGAATTTTATTTGTCAAATAAGAGAAAGGCAGCGGTACAATTTTAGTTGCGGCCAACGCTGGCGTTATGTTACAATGCCGTGTGTTTTGAGCATAAGCTGAATCAGTGAAATAAACTTATTTCGAAAGTGGGGAATAGGGCTATAAAAAAGCAATCGCCATCGTCCAAGGTGTTGATGAAGGGCAATGAAGCCATCGCGGAGGCAGCGATTGCGGCGGGATGCCGTTTCTATGCGGGGTATCCAATAACGCCTCAGAATGAGATACCTGAGTACATGTCTGAGCGAATGCCTGATGTTAATGGTATCTTCATCCAGGCGGAGAGCGAAGTAGCCGCCATCAACATGGTTTACGGGGCGGCGGCGGCGGGAGTGAGGGCGATGACGTCATCGTCTTCGCCGGGGATAAGCCTAAAGCAGGAGGGGTTGTCTTTTCTTGCGGGGGCGGAGCTTCCGGCCCTGGTAGTGAATATCCAGCGTGGAGGCCCTGGGCTTGGCAATATCTCAGGCTCTCAGGCCGACTACTTTCAGTCCGTCAAGGGCGGTGGGCATGGCGACTACAGGCTGCTCGTCTATGCCCCATACAATGTTCAGGAGATGTGGGACCTCACAATGCTTGCCTTTGACAAGGCAGACCAGTACAGAAACCCCGTACTGATACTTGCCGACGGCATTCTTGGGCAGATGATGGAGCCCTTTACGCCAACTCCGTACGTTAAACCGGACCTTCCCGAAAAGACATGGGCGCTGACGGGGTGTTTAAACAGAAAGCCGAACGTTATTAAAACCCTGTACATGGGCGACAATGAGCTTGAGGAACTGAATCTCAAGATGCAGGCCAAATATGACGCGATGAAAAAATATGAGACGCGCTCTGAGTCTATTGACACAGAGGATGCTGAGGTGGTAGTGGCGGCATTTGGGTCTGCGGCGCGGATTGCCTACTCCGCGATTACGGCGCTCAGGCGCGAGGGATATAAGGTTGGGCTTTTCAGGCCGATAACCCTGTTTCCATATCCGGATGAGGCCCTCAGGCTGCTGGTACGGCAGGGCAGGAAAAAAATCCTGGTCGTTGAGCTTAACTCCGGGCAGATGGTAGAGGACGTGAGGCTTGCTATAAATGGGCAGGCTGAGGTGTTGTTTTACGGCAGGCCGGGCGGTGCGATGATAAAGCCCAACGAGGTATACGATAAAATAAAAGAGATATACTAGCGATATACTACCGATACAACAGCGGCTTCGCCGCAAAAAAATATGTGTAAAAATACAGGTCAAGGAGGGTTACCCTCCTTGCGGGAGTTTGAGGGCAGCGCCCTCAATGTCTTAGGGCATGGAAACCATAGTAATCAAAATCGGAAGCAGTATAATCACCACGCCGGAGGGGCTCAACGAAGCCGTAATCAACCACCTTGCCCGCGACATATCGGCACTCTGCGACATCGGCCATCAAACGATAATCGTTTCATCTGGTGCGGTGGCCGCAGGCAGGGGCAAGCTCGGCATAGAAGGGCCGATTAACGACATCAACATTAAACAGGCAGCCGCGGCGGCAGGGCAAAGTTCCCTTGTATGGGCATATGAGAGGGCCTTTGGCCTGTACAATAAAAAAGTAGCCCAGGTGCTGCTTACCAGAGACGTATTTTCCATCCGGCAGCGCTATCTAAACGCCAGAAATACCTTGAGAATCCTGCTTGATTTTCATATCATCCCGATTATCAATGAAAACGATACCGTGTCAATAGACGAGCTTAAATTCGGCGATAATGACCGGCTTGCCGCCCTTGTAGCCTCTCTTCTAAACGCAGATAGACTAGTTATCCTGTCAGACGTGAACGGCCTTTACAACTTTGACCCAAGGAAAAATAAATCAGCCAAACTTATTCCAGTTGTAAAAATAATCACCCCGGAGATGGAAAAAGCGGCCTGCGGCTCAGCAACAGAATGTGGCACGGGCGGAATGTCCTCAAAACTCGTAGCCGCTAAAATGGCGTCGGCAGACGGTATTACCGTCAACATAGTAAACGGCAACTCTGACTATGTTCTATCAACAATCTTCTACGGCAGCCAGCCAGGCACACTATTTGAACCAACCGCAAGGAAACACGGCGCGCGAAAGGGCTGGATTGCCTTTGGCATTCGCTCAAAAGGTCGGCTCACCCTCGACGACGGTGCCGCAACGGCCATCATAAGCGGCGGGAAAAGCCTCCTGCCATCCGGCATTAAATCCATTTCTGGTGTCTTTGACAGGGGTGACGCCGTTTATTGCGTCAACTCAACCGGCAAACAAATAGCGAAGGGCCTTGTAAACTACGACAATGCTGAACTCATTAAAATCATCGGCCATAAGACCTCACAAATCGAAGCCATACTCGGCTTTAAGTACTCCGACGAGGTCATCCACAGAGACAATATGACGATACTATAGACTTATGAATCAATTCCCTTCCCTTCTTAAAAAAATCCACTGAGGCGGCCTCGCTATAATCACTATATGAAAAACCATTCGGCACATAGGAATTGCCCCTAAAAAGCAGAGTTACCTCCCCATATATGCCGTCACGCAGATGAATCCTGTGGGCGTAGTTTTTCGTAGTGGCCAGGACGAGTTTTGACAGCGTAATATAACCTGGGTCAACATTGTATTGCCTCTTTCCTTTTATTGAAAGGCCCCTTTCCAGTTCTACTGTCCTGCGTTTTATATCAGGCAGGGTCTCAGAGCGAATCAACGTGTCGAAGATTACAAAACGCCTCATAATAGGGACACCAAGCTCTTCGTTATAATATTCAGAATAATCCCACGGCTTCTGAGCAGACTCCAGCCTGATTGGACAAAACAAATCAACAAGCCGCTGCCTGAGCAACTCATACGAACTGCCCTCCGCGTATAACAATCCTGCAAAGAGAAGCGTATCTTCTGAATCCACCCTTTCTGTTGATTTGACCAGCTCAGATTTAGCCCTTCTGGGCATCGGTCAAGCCTTAGAGAGGAGTTCTTTGACTAATTCCTTTAAATCCGGGGATTCCCATTCAATAGGCCCAAGAACCTTCTTAAAAAGTACGCCGTGTTTGTCTATAAAAAACGTCTCCGGCACACCCGTCAGACCGAAGGCACGCGCGTTGGTGCTTTTGTCATCAAGAAAAACTGGCAGGTCGTACTTATTTTCCTTCATAAATTTCAGGGCGTCGTTAATGTCATCCTTATACAAGACAGTAATAACCACGAGCGAGGTGTTGGACTTATTGGCCTCATAAAACTTCTGGAAAGAAGGCATCTCAGCTACGCAGGAGGCACACCATGAGGCCCAAAAATTGACGATCACCGCCCTACCCCTGTAATCCTCGGCAGATACTACCTTGCCGTCAGCAGAGGCGGCCAGCTTATAAAGCGGCGCTTCCCGGCCCTCGACCAGTTGTTTAGAGGCGCGCCTACCCTCTTGCCTGCCGACCTGTAATATAAGAATAGCCACAGCAAATATAATGATTAATATAATCGCCTTTGTCTTCATTAGTTAACGCCGGCCGGTATATACTGCATCTCTTCAACCGCGATAAACACGGGGGCGTTGTCTCTGAGGACTATCCTTACTGTCTGGACATCCTTAAATCTGCCCCTTAGTATCTCCTCAGAAAGCGGGTCGTCTATCTCCTTCTGAATAGCGCGCCTCATCGGCCTTGCGCCATAGGCGGGCTGGTAATATTTTTCGACAATCCATTCCCTGACCTCGTCAGAAAGCTCAATTGCGATGTCATGGTCAATAAGCTGCAAGTTCGTCTCCTCTATCAGTAAATCAATGATTGCGTAGAGGTCAGGCTTGTCCAGGGGATGGAATACGATAATGTCGTCAACCCTGTTGATGAACTCAGGGTTAAATGTCTTTTTGAGTTCGTCCATGACGTTGTCCTTGATCTTCGAGTAGACATCCGACTTCGCACTCCTCTGGAATCCAAGCGGCGTTGATTTCTCAATAATTCTTGCGCCAAGATTAGACGTCATGATGATGACGGTGTTTTTAAAATCCACCTTTCTGCCGTAATTATCTGTGATCACCCCTTCGTCGAGTATCTGAAGAAGGACGTTAAAGACGTCATGGTGAGCCTTTTCTATCTCGTCAAAGAGCAACACCGAATATGGTTTCTTCCTGACTTTCTCGGTAAGCTGCCCACCCTCTTCATAACCGATATAGCCGGGAGGCGCGCCGGTAAGTTTTGACACGTTAAACCTCTCCATGTACTCGGACATATCAATCTTGATGAGCGCTTTCTCATCGTTAAAGAGAAACTCAGCAAGGGCCTTTGCCAGTTCTGTCTTGCCAACGCCCGTAGGTCCAAGAAAGAAGAACGACCCGACGGGTTTTTTTCTGCTCTTGATGCCAGCGCGCGAGCGCCTGATTGCCCTGCTTATGGCAGTGATGGCCTCGTTTTGCGAGATCACCCTTTTGTGTAGCTCATCTTCCATGTTCAGAAGGCGTTCGGTCTCCTTCTCCTCTAATCTGGACAGAGGGATGCCGGTCATCTTTGACACTGTGTACGTTATGTCCTCTTCGATAATCACAGGGACATCGTTGTTGAGATCCTCCTGCCATTTCCTTTGTATGGAGTCATAGATGCGCTTTAGCTTCTCCTCTTCCCCTCTGATTGAGGCCGCCTTTTCAATGTCGTTAAGGCGAAGAAAGAGGGTCTTTTCCTTGTTTAGCCTACCAAGGTCTTTCTCTATGTCTTTTAGCTCCATAGGAGGCGTGAACCTCTTAAGTTTAATCCTTGAGCCTGTTTCGTCAATAACGTCTATGGCCTTGTCGGGGAGATTTCTGTCCGATATATAGAGGTCTGAAAGCCGGGCGGCTGAGGCAAGCGCGTCATCGGCGAGTTTCACGCCGTGGTGGCTTTCGTATCTGTTTCTAAGGCCGGCCAGTATTCTTACCGTATCCTCAACCGATGGAGGCTCAATATAAATGGGCTGGAACCTGCGCTCAAGGGCGCCGTCTTTCTCAATATATTTTCTAAACTCCGCTGATGTGGTCGCCCCAATGCACTGTATCTCACCCCTTGAGAGGGCCGGCTTTAACATACTTGAGGCATCTACTGAACCCTCGGCGGCCCCGGCGCCTATTAACGTGTGCAGCTCGTCAACAAATAAGATGACATTGTCAGATTGCTTTATCTCTTTCATTATTACCTTCAGGCGTTCCTCAAACTGTCCCCTGTACTTCGTACCGGCTATGAGGGCGCCAAGGTCAAGGGCGATTATCCTCTTGCCTGAGAGGTTTTCGGGTATATCGCCGGAGGCTATTTTCTGCGCGAGGCCCTCTACAATGGCGGTCTTGCCAACGCCGGGGCCGCCGATTATCGCCGGGTTGTTTTTTATCCTGCGCCCAAGTATCTGGAGAATCCTCTCAACCTCGTCCTCTCTGCCGATGACAGGGTCAAGTATGCCCTCCTGTGCCATTGCCGTCAGGTCACGGCCAAACTCGTTAAGCGCGGGGGTTGTGGTTTTCTTCATCTTGGTAAAGGCCTGTGTGCGCATGGAGAGATTTATCGTAAGCTGCCTCGCCCCCAGTAGATTTGCCCCAAGATTCCTTAATATCTTACCGCCTATCCCCTCATCTTCTCTTATCAGCCCAAGCAGCAGGTGCTCGCTCCCAATGTAATTATGCCCAAGCAGCCTCGCCTCTTCCACAGACAGCTCAAGGACCTTCTTTGCGCGCGGCGTAAACGGTATCTCTCCAAAGGTCAGGAGATTGGTCCCCGCGGGCAGATTGCGCTCCACCTCAATTCTGATATGTTCCGTAGAAAGGCCCATCTTCCTTAATATAGCCACCGGCAGGCCGTCCTTGTCCCTTAGTATGGCAAGGAGCAGGTGTTCTGTGCCAAGGTAATCGTTCTGCCTGTTTTCAGCCTCTTCCTTGGCATATATGATTATTTTTCTTCCTCTTTCAGTAAATTTCTCAAACATCCTTTACCACCTCTTTTGCCGCCTCTATTGCTAACCCAGCCACAGCGTTAACATCCCCATTCACACGCTATACTTCCCTCTTCTGTATATAAAATAACCGTTTTTATGGGACAATGTCAATAATTATCTTAGCGCCTTGCCACCGCTTGACCGTGCGGTTGAAAAAAACCACTCAATTTTTCACACAAGACATTTTTCACACAAGACACTTGATAAAACGCACCCAAGTCGTGTATTCTACAACGGGTTGCCGCAGTGTTGGGGTGCGGGTGGTCGCGAACTATGGACTCAGAGGATGAAGGGGATGTCATACTGTAAAGCTAAACGATGAGAACTCTGGTAAGGTTGACGGTTTTTTTAATCTTGTTTATCGCCATATCGGTTTTGGCTGGTTATGTGACATTCGCCCTCCTGACGACGAGTAAGAGTGTTGAGGTGCCGGATTTGAAATTAAAAAATCTTGTAGAGGCAAATGAGGCGTTAAGCGGCATAAGGCTCTATTTAAGAGTTGAAGGGGAGGACTATGACCCCATAGTGCCGGCAGGCCATATAGTGAAACAAAACATACCGTCTGGCAATAAGATAAAAGAGGGACGGACGGTCTCTGTGTTGATGAGCAAGGGGCCGCGCTATCAATTTATGGGAGACCTGAGGGGGATTGAGCTTCAGCAGGCAGAGGAAACGGTAGCCCTGAGCAAGGTGAAGATAAGCAAGGTAATAGAGGTACACTCAGATACCATAGGACAGGGAATGGTAATATCGCAAAGGCCGGGGCCGGATGAGAGGAGCGGCAATGACATTACGCTGATTGTGAGTAAGGGACCAGTTGCCGCAACGTACTATTGCCCTGATTTCACTGGAAAAGACAAGGCACAGGCAGAGCAGCTTGCGGCATCTGTTGGCCTGAAAATAGATATTACAGGCACGGCTGGACACATAACAAGCCAATCCCCCGAATCGGGGACAATATTAGCGCAGGGCGGCCTAGTCCATGTGATGATGTCTGCCACTAAAGAAAAAGAGGAGCAATAATTATGGTCTTGACAGCGCCGTCTATATTGTCTGCTAATTTTTTGGAATTAGGCAGGGAAATCAGAGAAACCGAAGAGGCCGGGGCAGATTTTTTTCACATTGACGTCATGGACGGCATCTTCGTCCCCAATATTACAATCGGGTATTTTATTGTGGAACAGATTAAGAAGGCCGCCACACTGCCCCTTGACGTACATTTGATGATAGAGCGGCCAGACAGGTTTATCAGGAATTTCATTGACGCGGGGGCAGATATTCTCACCATCCACTATGAGGCGGACAGCCATCTCAACAGCACACTAAACCTGATCAGGCTACTTGGGGCAAAGGCGGGCGTCTCCATAAATCCATCCACACCAGTATCGGCTCTGGAGGACACCCTGCAAGACGCCGACGTAATCATGCTGATGTCGGTAAATCCGGGCTTTGGCGGGCAGCGTTTTATCCCCCATTCACTCAAAAAAATCGCCGCGCTGAAATCCATGATAACTCAAAAAGGCCTCACCGATGTTAAAATAGAGGTGGACGGCGGCGTAACGGTTGGCAACGCCGCAAATGTTGCCGCCGCGGGGGCAGACATACTGGTCATGGGCTCCGCCTTTTATAATTCAAAAAACTATAAGGAAACCATTCAGGCCGTAAAGGAAAAGACAAACTCATATGGACGCTAAAACTCTCATCACAAGGGCGCAATACCAGAGCGGCAAATCAAACTACGCCGGGGCGGCCAAAATCCTGCGGGCAGCGCTCAAGGCCGCCCTTAAAGAAGAGGCACCCAACAACAGCCTGTACATTGAGTGTCTTACCTCAATCGCGGACACGCAGCGAATGACTGGCAATTACAGGACTGCCGCAGAGAATTACGCCAAGGCCGCGGCGGCGGCCACTGAGGCGTCAATAGAGGACGCCGCCCTTGACGCCAGGCTTGGCGGGGCACTCTCAAGGCGCGCACTGGGCCACTGGCAGGATGCCCTCAACGATATAACACAGATAAAGGCGCGTTACGAGGAGTTAGGCGACCACGCAGGGGCTGCCTTCAGCACATGGGCGCTTGCGGGTACGCTGCGTGTGAAGGGTGATATTAACGGCTCAATAGAGGCCTTCAACGCGGCAGAGGGGATATTTAACGCCCTCAATGACACCTCCGGCACCGGATACTGCCAATGCGGCCTCGGCGGGGCATATCGCATGAAAGGCCTGTACGACGAATCGCTTCAATGTTATACCAACGCCGGTAATATATTCTCTTCAAATAAAGACCGCTTTGGCACGGCTTATTCGCACTGCGGCATAGGCAACGCCCTGAGAATGAAAGGTTCATATAGCGATGGACTTAGACATCTTAACACAGCCCTCAATATGTATGGCAAGATTGGCGACACGGTAAGCTCCGCATACACGCTGTGGAGCATTGGGATGTTGAAGCTAATGGTATCTGATGTCATATCCGGCGAGGGTTTCTTTGAGGCGGCAGCGGCGCGCTTTAAAAAGACGCTGGATGTGCGCGGCTCAATATACGCCGACCTTGGCATTTGTCAGGCCAGATATTTACACAGGCACCTGGGGCAGTATAAACGGCCGCTTCAGAGGGCGGTTAAAAACGCGGGCGTCTATTCCTTACAGTTAGAGGGCTGCCACGCGCTTAAACTCCACTCTATTATGGAAACCGGAACGGCAGAATGCTATAAGACAATCGGGATCCGTGAATTACAAGGCAACTCAATACCATTAAATATACCCTGAAGGTGAATATGGGCGTACTAAACATACCAAACACACTGACACTGTTACGGATAGTGGCAATACCTTTTTTTGCCTCTACGCTGATTTACAAGAGGTATGACATCGCCCTTGCGGTATTTGTCGCGGCCTCCATCACTGACGCCCTCGACGGCCTGATTGCCCGCGTTACAAATAAGCAGACAAAGCTTGGACAATTTCTTGATCCTATGGCCGACAAGTTTTTACTAATAACATCCTTCATCTTGTTTGCTATATACGGGTGGGTACCCACGTGGCTTACAATCTCCATAATAAGCCGCGACCTGATTGTGCTTTTGGGCTGGGGTTTGTTTTATATGATACACCATGTAGTATTCATAAGGCCAAGCATACTGGGGAAATCGGCCATAGCGGCACAGATGGTACTCCTTGCTTATATCCTGTTGAGAATAAACTTTCGTGAGCTGCTGCCAGACCAGACTGTGTTGATTTGGGTTACGGCCATTCTGACGGTTGCCTCAGGGCTGTATTACATAGTAAAGGGGCTAATGTACACTAATGGCTAGCACAATAGCGGCGGTCATAGGCGGTTCACTGGCTCACGAGGCCGGACTCAGGACCGGGGATGAGTTAATCTCCATAAACGGACACGCAATCGCTGACGAAATAGACCTCATGTTCTATTCAAACGATAATGAATTCTCCCTGCTGCTCAAAAGAAGGGGAAAAATATTTGAAAAAACAATCACTACAGCCGAAGGCAGATCTCTGGGGCTGGAGCTTAAATCCTTTAAAATATCAATATGCAAGAACCGCTGCCTGTTCTGTTTCGTCAATCAACTCCCCAAAGGGCTGAGAAAGACCCTCTACATCAAAGACGAAGACTACCGTATGTCGTTTCTCTATGGAAGTTATATAACGCTTACCAATTTGAGCGACGCAGACAAACAAAGGATAATAGAGCAGCGGCTCAGCCCGCTCTACATTTCCGTTCACTCCACAAACGAAGAGATCAGAAAAAAGCTGATTGGCAACGCGAAGGCCGGGGATGTCTTAAAGGAAATCCGGTTTTTGACAAAAAACAAGATAAAACTGCACGCACAGATAGTCCTCTGCCCCGGTTACAACGACGGCAGCGACCTTGAACATACAATAACAGACCTGAGAAAGTTCTATCCATACCTGTCATCAATAGCCGTAGTGCCCGTGGGGTTAACCGTCTATGGGAATAAAAAGATGAACCCTGTCACAAAAGAGGACGCTATAATGGCGCTTTCTACAATTGAGGCGTTTCAGAAGAAATTCCTGAAAAAACACGGTGAGCAGCTTGTCTATGCCGCCGATGAGCTGTACCTCAAGGGCGAACACCCCTTCCCTCCCCTGAAAAACTACGGCGAACTGCCCCAAAAGGAAAACGGCGTTGGCATGGTGCCGGAGTTCTTACATCGGGCTGGGAAATTTAAAAAACTAAAACATGTGCCAACAACTCCGATATCGCTGTTTACCGGCATGTCGTTTTATCCATATCTTAAAAAATTATCAGAGAAGTTAAATAAAAAGGCCGGCGTGGATTTACGGGTAGTCCCCGTAGAGAATCAGTTTTTTGGCACAACTATAACCGTAACCGGCCTGCTGACAGGCAGAGACATTGTGCGTTCCTTCATGGGGCAGACAAGGGCAAATGAGATAATTTTTATCCCTGATGTAACGCTGCGCGACGGTCAGAATATGTTCCTTGATGACACCACAACAGATTTTGTGGAAGAGGCACTCGGCGTAAAGACAAAAATCATAGAGTCTTCATTTGACGGCCTGATAAGGGCTATTGAGGAGGTAGATTAATAATGATTACAGCACATACCAGACTGGCGGGACTTATAGGCAATCCCGTAGGGCACAGCCTGTCTCCGGCCATGCACAACGCTGGGTTTAAGGCAATCGGGCTGGACTGCCGCTACTTAGCGTTCCCAGTTGCCCCTACTATGCTGGGAGATGCGATACACGGGATACGCGCGTTGAACTTTCTTGGCGCGAATATTACAATTCCATACAAGGAAAAGGCCGTCCAATTCCTCGACGAGATACATGAAGAGGCAAGGTTTATTGGGGCGGTTAATACGATTGTAAACTTTAACGGCAAACTGATAGGACACAATACAGACGGGCGCGGGTTTATGAAATCCATGGAAGAGGCTGGCGTCACCTTAAACAATAAGAGGGTTTTTATGGTCGGGGCAGGCGGCGCGGCAAGGGCCTTAACATATTACATAGCAAAAGAGGCGGCTGTATTAAGGATTTTCGATACCGACACGCCAAAAATAAACTCCCTTGTACGCGAATTAAAAAAAGTAAGTCCTGATGTCTATGCCGAGGTATCAACTGATGCCATAAACAACTCGGACATATTAATAAACGCTACCCCGCTCGGGCTTCACCCCGGCGACCCGCTTCCTATCAATAAGACATTACTAAGAGAAGGTCTTGTCGTATGCGACGTTATTTATAAGGATACGCCGCTTCTTGTTGAGGCAAAGAAACTAAACTGCAAAACGGTAAACGGTCTCGGTATGCTCTTTTGGCAGGGTGTCCTTGCTTTTGAACTCTGGACAAATGCCCCCGCCCCTGTTGACGTTATGAGGGATGCCCTTATGACCGAATATAACCGTTTATGATATTTATCATGGTATTGTCTCATGCGAACTGGTAGTATAGATTAAATACTACTTAGTGGAGGAATGAGAGATGGATAGTTATGTAAAGAATTTCATAATTGCAAGCGTTGTGTATCTGGGGATATCGTCATTGTTCGGCATACTGATGATGGCCTCGCCCGCCCATTTGACATTGAAATTCGTTCATTCGCATCTGATGTTGTTAGGCTGGGTAACAATGATGATATACGGCGTGGGGTATCATGTGCTGCCCCGGTTCGCCGGTCGCGTGATAAAAAGCCGCAAGGCGGCCGAGGTCCAGTTCTGGCTCGCAAACATAGGATTAATCGGCATGGTTGTATGCTATACAATCTCACCTTACAGCGCCATATTTGGCCTCATGGAAGCCGCGTCAATTATGCTGTTTGTATATAATATGCTGGCAACTTTGGTTCCAAAACCGGAACATACGGCTTAAAGAATAAAGGATTAACGACGAAGGGGGGGTAACCCCCCCTTCACCCCGTAAATCTCGTCGGCCTTTATCTAATGTCCAAACAGGCTAAGGCCGTCGGGGTCTTTAATGATGAACGAGCCCTTCTTCTCTGTGATAAGGCCAAGCTGCTTGAATTTGCTTATCGTGCGAATGGACGTCTCAACCGTCGTACCGGCCATGTCGGCAATGTCCTGCTTAGTGAGTTTCAAATCAATGTGCAGGGCATCAGGTGAGGATTTTACCGCAAGTTTGAGAAGCAGTGAGGCAATGCGGCTTTCAACACGCTCAAGGGCAATGTTCTTTAACGTGTCGTGGGAGTTTTTCATTCTGTCACCAAGCACGGATGCAATCGAAAACATCACGCTTGGGAATCTGTCAATGATTTTAAATAGGTCCTTGCGCGAGAGTTTAAGCACCGTTGAAGGCTCCATCGCAACGGCGTTGGCCGGATAGGGAAATCCCTTAAAGGCCGCAACCGCCCCGAAAAGCTCATTTGGCTGGATCAGCTCAAGAATTAGTTCTTTGCCGTCCTGCGATTGTCTGGTGATTTTTATTTTACCCTTTGAGACGATATAAAGCCAGTCAGAACGGTCACCCTCAGAAAATATCATCTCCTTCTTCCTGTGGGTCACGCTTTGGAAATAGGGTTTTATCTCCACGACATCCTCATCAGACAGGACGCTGAAAAAGCTCACATCTCTAAGGTTCATATCTTACTTTCCGTAAGAGCAGTTCTTACACAGCAGGACATATAGGGCGTTGATTGACTCAAGCAAATCCCTGATTATATGGTTTCCATCCTCCGTTAACTTAAACCCGTGCGCCTTGATCTTAGTCAACAGCAAGTTCCAGTCGTCTTGTTTCCATATGCTGTCATTTTCCATGATAAAAGCCAATGTTTCATGGCACATTGCGGGGATGAGTTTCTCAACATCAATAGTAATCGGCAACGCTAACGCTGACGCATATATCTTCTTAATCGTCTCAAGCAACACACCAATATACTGCGTGACATCGTTTGAAAACGGGATGCCGTGCCGCTTTACGTCAATTACTAAATCCACCCAGCCGTCATGGTCCCAAGTACCCCTGTGTTCGGTGACGAAGCCGCATACCTTATTGAGTAAGAACCCAACATCCCTGTTCATTTGGTCACATGTTTCATCAAAAAATCTGTATTGGTTCTTTCCGGCTTCTTTCGCGCGGTACATGGCAATATCCGCCTCTTTTAGCAGCGTCTTCAACGTGTCGCCGTCCGAGGGAAACAATGATATGCCAATACTGACGCCTAAGGCACAGTTAGTCTCGTTTACATAAAACGGCTTCCCAACTGACAGGATTACCTTTGTGGCCGCGTCACAGACAGCGTTAGTGTCCGCAATATTTGTAAGCAATATTACAAACTCATCTTCCCCCATACGCGCTACCGTATCAGCCTCTCCAACACACGCCATCAGCCTGGCGGCCGCGTCAACCAACAACGGCTCTCCGAATTTATTGCCCATAGTGCTGTTTATACTGCTGAAATCGTTTAAATCTATCATCAACAGGGCAAGGGACTGTCGGCTTAATTTTGCCTGTTTCAAGGCTTGACCCAACCTGTCAAAGAATAACGCGCGGTTGGGAAGGCAGGTCAACGTATCATAAAACAACGAATCTTTCAGGTTGCACTCAGTACGGTGCTTGTATAACGCCATCTCAATGTTGGACTGCAGCTCCTTGCTATTAAACGGTTTCAGTACGTAACCATACGGCTGTGTTATCTTCGCCCGCTCTAAGATTGTCTTGTCCGAGTTGGCGGTCAGATAAATGATGGGGACACTCATTCGTTTGAGTATCTCAGTTGCAGTTTCAATGCCGTCCATTCGCCCGTGCAGCTTGATGTCCATAAGGATTAAATCCGGCTTGCCTTTAACAGCGCTTTCAATGGCATCCTCCCCGGAAAACTCATGCGAGGTTACAACATATCCAAGGCTTTCAACGATGTCCTGTATGTACGCCGCGGTCAGCCCCTCATCCTCTACTATCATTATCTTATTTTTCGGCATCTTATGTCTCCCTGAATAAATAGGTATGTCGCTGATATTACCATATTTATCTTCATTTAATCAATCTTCATAGGGCAAACGCATTAATCTTCATAGGGCAAACGCATTTGAAAAATAAAGCAGAAGATACCTATGCAATCATTCCGGCTTGTCCCTTTCCGTCATTCCGGCTTCCAGACTGTGTCACAATAGTAAAGCAGCCCCCCCCCCCCTTTTTTTTTGAGGTGGGGATGAGTCTGCCGCGGAGGTGTGGGGT
>NZ_JBJUSG010000096.1:0-14656 GCF_046044395.1 Candidatus Magnetominusculus dajiuhuensis
CTTTCAAAAACCCTTTTATCAATAGGTGCAAATTTCTATATCGGAGCTTGGGGGGCAGCTTCACGATGACAGAATAGCTAAACTTGTGTCATAATGAAAGTATGGATTGCAACGAAGCTATAAGCCTGTTACAACGGCATGAAGCTGAACTAAAACGGCTTGGCGTTAAGCATCTTTTCATGTTTGGTTCAACCGCGCGCGGTGAGGCGAAGGACGGCTCAGATGTTGATCTTTTTTTTGACTATGAAAAAGGGGAGCTTGGCCTTTTTGAGCTGATGGAAGTGAAGGAACGAGCTGCTCATATACTTGGCTGCAAGACAGACATTATGACGCGTGACAGTCTGCACAAGACGCTACGCCGACAAATCGAAGCTGCATCGGTTTGCGTATTCTGATGGCCGTGCGTCCGCTTATCCCCCGTCTTACGGACATCGTCGAAGCCAGCGAACGTGTTCGTGCGGTGTTGGGTGACGTTTCGATTGATGTTTTTGAGAACGATTGGCAGCGGCAGTGGCTTGTGCAACGCGGCATTGAAATTATTTCTGAGGCTTGCCGTCATCTGACGGACGACATTAAAGACCGCCACCCTGAAATTCCATGGCGGAAAGTGGCTGGTATCGGCAATGTCCTACGTCATGACTATGAAAATGTATCTCCACCACTGATTTGGAAGCTGGTGCAAGACGATCTTCAAGTATTGGAAAAAGTCTGCCGTGAAGAACTTGCGCTGGAAATAGATCGGGTACAAGACCACTAAACCTATTGAATCTCTTGGGGTTTTATCCCCCGCCGCTTGCGGCTGGGAGTTTCATTTTGTGAACCAGCCAGATATTTAACACAATTGTAATGAAACCGTAACAATATTTAACAAAACCTTAACAATGTTGTAATCTCCGTTAAGTTATCATAAAACATGGTAATGGATAAAACTACAGAGGAGGGCAACCGGATGGCAGTATATCTCCACAGCGTACCCGGCAGATTGCGCATTAAGTCTCCTGTTTTAAAGGGGAACTCCGGGAAAAGGGAATTGGTTGAGAATCTGTTTCAAGGCTTTGACGGCGTAAAGTCAATAAAGTCAAATCCTCTGACAGGCAGCCTTGCAATCAACTACTGTCCAGAACTGATTGATGCGGCGCTTATACTGGATATGCTTGAGAACAAAGGCGGTATTGATTTGTCGAAAACAATATCCAATGACGAGTATCTGCACAACGCCTTTTCAAAGGCCGGAGGTTTTGTCTGTAAAATCCTGTTCGGCAGCGCTATGGATATGGCCCTGGGGGATTCCGCACTGTCTTTTCTTTCGGTTCTTGTATAGCAATTGGCAGTTTAAAATGAGTGCAATATTGCAATAATAAATATATGGGTGATAGTATACATGTAGCTTGTAAAAAAATACATGTATGGAGGTAGTAGATGGACCTGTTTAAAGGAAATGCGTTGTCCGGTCTGGCAATAGGAATAGGGGCGGCTGTGCTGTCGCCCGTAATAATCCCAATCCTTGCCTCTGTCGTAAAACCGCTGACGAAGGCGGCTATAAAGGGCGGTATAATCGCCTATGGAAGAGGCATAGAGCTGGCCGCTGAAATCGGCGAGGTAGTCGAGGACCTCGTGGTTGAGGCTAAGGCGGAGCTGGTCGAGGCTGTTGCTGAATCTGCCGTTGTGGATAAGGTGGGTTAAGAGATGACTACTGAAGGTATCGTTAGCCATCAAACTCAGGGCAGGTTAAGGATAAAGATATCAGAGGCCAAAGGCGACGCGGAGTATTTTGCGGAACTGAAAAAGACACTTGCCGCAAATCCTAAGATAAGCTCCGTAGAGGTAAATCCTGTTACCGCAAGCGTCCTGATCTTACATAATACAGGCAACGAAGAGATTTTAACCTATGCCGGGCAACAAGGGCTGATAAAAATAGCCGCACCCACAAAGAACTCAGATAACGTTTCAACTAAGATAGCCGAGGTATTTAAGGCCGTCAACAACAGTGCCGTAACCGCTACGGGTGGTGGCCTTGATCTGCCGAGGATTTCCTTTCTCACGCTGATGGGCTTTGGATTGTATCAGCTCAGCAGGGGGAATTTTGTAGTGCCACCGTGGTACACCGCCTTCTGGTACGCCCACGGGATGTTTACCAAATATCTGGCAAAATAATTTGCGCGCGGGGCGCGGTGGGTTCTATCCCTATGTTGTGGTAGTGTTGTTATCAAATCTATATGGAATATAAACCATACAAATAGTGATTATTACGAATGTAATTGATTGTATTGCACCTGTTATTATGCGATGATGAGGAGATAGGTTGAATACGACAACGCTGGATGATCGCGGGCTGGCCGGTATAAATTACCAGTCAATAGTTCCCGTGCATGTTAAAGTAAAGGGCAGGGCGCGGTATAAAGTGCGCGGCCTGTACCGCTGTGATCCTCTGAAAGAGCATATCTTTGCGTATCTTACCAGAGAAGACGGCATTAACAGTGTCGCCATAAACACCCTTACGTCAACCGTTTTGGTCAGCTATAATGACGCTAATAGTCCAACAACGATTTCCTCTTATCTGGAGACCATCGTCGGAGATTATAAACAACCCTCAGGCGTCCAAGGGCATTATTTAAGGCCATTTAGTGTCCGGGATACTGTAAGAGACCTGTTCAAACATAAGACAACGCTGACAAGTCCCGTCGGGCCGCCACCACCATCAAAAACTGTCAAGACAACCGCAAAAGACAAATCCCTGAGCGAGAAACAGGAGGCGATAGCGTGGCAGAACATGAAAAAGGATCAGGTCATTGCCTTCTTTAACACATCGCCAGCAACCGGATTAAGTGCTAAGTTCGCGGCGGAACTGTTGCATACGTATGGGCGAAATATCCTGCCCGAGTCATTCACACGGTCAAAATGGGCCATGTTCTTTGGGCAGTTCACATCGTTTCCCGTGCTGCTTCTGGGCGGGGCGGCTGTGCTTTCGGCGGCTACTGGCGGGATTGCCGATGGTATCGTCATATTGAGCGTGGTGTTGATTAACGCCGTAATAGGCTTTGTTACGGAGAGCTACTCTGAAAAGACCATTAATTCCCTTAAAAAGCTCGTCCGGCCTTATACCTTTGTGTTAAGAGACGGCAAGGTAATAGAGATAAGCGTCGAGGAGGTAGTGCCTGGGGATGTACTCATCCTAAAGCCGGGCACTTATATCCCCGCCGACGCGAGGGTTATTGACTCGCAAATGTTGAGCGTGGACGAATCAGCCCTAACGGGTGAGAGTATGCCGGTTGTGAAGACTGAAAGGCATCTTCAGGACAATGACCTCCCACTTGCCGACAGGATTAATATGATTTACATGGGCACGCTGGTAACCGGCGGGCAGGCGCTGGCCGTCGTAACGGCAACCGGCGGATATACGGAAATGGGGCAGATACAAACCCTTGTCGGCGAGGCCGTCGCGCCGGACACCCCTATGGAGATTCAATTAGAGCGTATCGGCGATAAGCTCGTGCTTATCTGCGCGGGTGTGTGCGGCCTTGTATTTGTGACCGGCCTGCTGCGCGGGTTTGGACTTTTAGAGATGGTACAGTCCTCTATATCGCTTGCGGTTGCCGCAATACCGGAGGGTCTGCCGACGATGGCTACTACTGTGCTGGCACTTGGAATAAACAAGATGAAACAGCACAATGTCCTGATTCGCCGCCTCGACGCCGTGGAAACCCTCGGCTCTGTACAGACGATTTGCCTTGATAAGACCGGAACGCTGACCTTAAACCGGATGACAGCCGTGTGCGTTGTAACAACGACGCAGAAGATAAACATATTATCAGGACGCTTAGCTACGGAAGAGGGAGAGACGCTGGCCACACTCACCCCTGAACTTGAGAGACTCATTCACATTGTAACACTGTGCAGCGAGACATTAATACGCAAAGAGAATACCGGCTATGTCCTTGACGGCTCATCAACAGAAAACGCCCTCGTTCATATTGCCATCGGCGCCGGGGTGGACGTCCTGCAGATGAGAAAGAGTTTTCCCCTGTTAGATATAAAACACCGGTCAGAGGGCAGCAACTACATGATAACAGTTCACAAATTCAGCGGGGACGGCGTATTTGGAGACGCCACGGGAAGGAAACTCGCCGCCGTGAAAGGCTCCCCTGCGGAGGTCTTGGATTTATGCAAATTTTACCTGAAAGACGGTATTGAATATGAGTTTATAAACGGCGAAAGGGATCAGATTCAAAACGAAAATGAGCAATTAGCGGGTAAATCGCTTAGGGTACTGGGTGTGGCGTATAAATTCATTGATGATGACACTCAAGCCCCATCCTCAGGGCTGACATGGCTTGGGCTTGTGGGGATGGCAGACCCTGTAAAGTCTGAGGCGAAGGCATTGATTAAGGCATTTCACACAGCCGGTATAGATACGATAATGATCACGGGTGACCAGGTGCCGACTGCCTACTCCATAGGGAAAGAATTAGACCTTGGCAATGACGGCCAGATTGAGATACTGGATTCGACCAGTTTAAATGAACTAAGCCCGGAGGTATTGACCGCTTTGTGCGAAAACGTAAACGTCTTTGCCCGCGTTAGCCCGGCCCAAAAACTCCAGATAGTGCGTGCCCTTCAAAGGGCGGGGCGCGTTACTGCTATGACCGGAGACGGGATAAACGACGGGCCTGCCCTTAAGGCAGCCAACATCGGTATCGCTATGGGGCGTACCGGTACCGACGTGTCGCGTGAAATAGCCGATATTATACTGGAAGACGATAATCTCGAGACGATGATAATCGCGGTAAGCCACGGGCGGGCGATTTACAGTAATATCAGGAAGTCTGTCCACTATCTTCTCTCTACAAATATGAGTGAGATAATGGTCATGTTTGTGTCCATCGCGGCGGGCTTTGGGCATCCGATAAGCGCCATGCAGCTTCTGTGGATAAATCTTATCTCTGATATATTTCCCGGCATTGCCCTGTCATTGGAGCAGCCAGAGCCGGATATAATGAGCCAGCCACCCAGAAGTCCCGACGAAAATATAATCGAAGCGAAGGATTTCAAACGTATAGCCTTTGAGTCGCTGACAATGAGCGCCGCCTCGCTTGGGGCATACGCCTATGGCATCTCCAGATACGGCGTTTCACCGCGAGCGGGCAATATGGCATTTTTGAGCCTCTCGACTTCTCAGCTCCTGCACGCCATAAGCTGCCGGACAGACAAACACAGCATATTCGACAAAGAGACTCTGCCGCTCAATAAATATATGAACATTGCGCTAGGCGGGTCGTTTTTGTTACAATTGCTTGCACTGGCGGTGCCGGGTCTGAGGAATCTGTTAAAGATATCGCCAATTAATCTCATGGACGCGGTGGTGGCCGGTTCGGCTGCCGTAATTCCCCTGTTGATAAACGAGGCAACGAAAAGACCGGAAAAAAGAATAACCGCGGAGGTGAACACTCTATGAACAATGACTTCATGCTCTCATCGGAGTCTGTAACGGCGGGACATCCTGATAAGTTATGCGACCAGATCAGCGACGCTATTGTTGACCATGCCCTGCTTCAGGACCCAAATACGAGAATCGTTGCCGAGTGCGCTGTGTCAACATCAATAGTGTTTATAGCGTCCATGTTCGAGTCTAAGGCCGTCATGGATTTTGCCAACATTGCAAGGAAGGTAATACGCCGGATTGGTTATACCAAAAAGGCATTTAACGACAAGACATGCAGCATAATTACAAGCCTCAAGGAGCTTAGCCCCGACAAAAACGGCCCATATAATGAGCATCAGATGTCAGACAGCGAAATGGACGAGGTAGTGGTGAAAAACAACGCGACAATCTTCGGTTTTGCGTGTAATCAGACGCCCGCCTTTATACCACTGACCATATGGCTGGCCCATAAAATCGCGATAAGGCTTGACAGGGCGCACCTTGATAATGAGCTGCCCTATCTTGCCCCCGATGGTAAGGTGCAGGTGGGCGTGGAGTATAAAAACCGACATCCCTACAGGATACACAGCATAATTGTGCAGGCGTGTCAGGAGTCAGCCGACGTGCCGACGATAGAGAAACTAAGAGACGATGTCAGGGCACGGGTGATAGACGCCGCGTTTGCCGATGAGAAGATAGGGCTGGATGATAAGACGCGTATCTTTATAAACCCTGATGGTGCGTTTGTAACGGGCGGCCCGGCATCTCACTCCGGCCTTACGGGCAGAAAAAAGGCAATGGACACATACGGCGGCTATGCGAGAAACTCGGACGCCGCCCTAAGCGGCAAAGGGCCGCTTAGAATTGACAGGGTAGGGGCATACATGGCCCGATATGCGGCAAAAAATGTCGTGGCCGCTGAACTAGCCCATGAGTGTGAGGTTCAGGTAAGTTATTCCATCGGACTTGCCAGGCCGGTAAGCATTCAGGTGGATACATACGGGACGGGCAAGATAAAAGACCAGGAGATTGAAGATATAATTGGGTCTTTATTCGACTTCAGACTGCCTGCAATCTTAAAGAAATTCAACCTGAGATACCTGCCTAACAAGGCAAACGGCGGGATGTTTTATCAGAAACTCGCAGTCTACGGGCACTTCGGGCGGACTGACATGGAACTTCCATGGGAAGTGACAGACATGCGTGATAAAATCTTACCGTTCAGTGGCCGATGACAATGGATTTAACCCTTTTTTATGATTTTCTGAACATAATCCTCGTCAACCTCGCCCTATCGAGTGACAACGCGGTCGTACTTGCGATGGCGGTCAAGTCCCTGCCTAAGAAAAGCAGAAAAAAAGGTTTGGTTATAGGGGCGGCGTGTTCCTTTATTATCAATATCGTATTGATTTTCTATGTCTCGGAGCTGCTTCAATTAAAATATGTCAGATTTGTCGGCGGGGCCATAATTACCATGATAGCGCTAAAGCGCTGCGTGGAGATAAGCGCCTCAGAGGCGGAAGGGGATCAGTCCACTAACATTTTACATGCCATTAAGATAATAGTTATTGCGAATCTGACCATGTCCTTCGACAATGTGATGGGGGTTGCGGCGGTGTCAAAAGGAAATCTTAATCTTTTGATTTTGGGCCTTGCTATAAGCATCCCAATTGTATTTCTTGCAAGCAACATCCTTGCCGCCCTGCTGGATAGATACCCTTTCATCATCTACATATCTGCCGCCGTGCTTGGCAGAATAGGCGCAGAGCTGGCACTGACTGACCCTTTTATAGCAAACCTCTTCCACCCGGAGGCGCGCGTAACAAACTTTATTGAGATACTCTATGCCGCCGCCGTCGTAACCATCGGCATTTTGATGAGGAAGAGAAAGTTGTTAGAATTATCGAAAACGCCCTGTTGATGAATTTTAGTATATTAATTGTTAATGAATTTTAGTATGTTAATATAGACCCTATGGTTATAGCGCTGTTTCACGCCGTGGAGTTTGAGGCCGACACGGTCATCAAACGTCTGCGCCACCCAGTCCGCGTTTCGGAGCGCTTTGGGGCATCCGCGGTTTGCGGGGGATTGGGCCACGCCACTGCCGTTTGCGTTTCGACAGGGGTGGGCAAGGTAAACGCGGCGATTGCCTCGTCACTGGCCCTTCAGAAATACCGGCCTGATATGGTTATCTCAATGGGCATAGGCGGGGCATATCCAAACTCCGGCCTGGTTGCCGGTGATATAGCCATAGCACAGTGTGAGATTTACGGAGATGAAGGCGTTATGTTGGAGGACAATTTCCTGACGCCTGAGGCAATGGGCATACCATTTTATAAAAAAGGCACCAACACGTATTATAATACATTCCCCCTCGACGCCGAACTAACAAGACAGTTATACGATACCGTTTCGCAAATGAACCGCACCGCGCAGGCCGGAGCGTTTATAACGGTATCCACATGTACGGGGACGAGAAAGCGGGCGGATGAGTTAACGAGACGCTATAACGGTATATGTGAGAACATGGAAGGGGCGGCGATTGCCCACGCCAGCACTATGTTTGGCACACCGGCGGTTGAGATTCGCGGCATCAGCAACATAGCGGCAGAGCGGGACAAGGACAGATGGGAGACCACTAAGGCTTCACAAATTGCCCAGGACGCTGTTATAATGTTCATAAAATCATTAGAGTAGGGTGAAATGCCAGTAAAAATTATCGGGAAGAGCACAAACTGGAGCGGCAGATTTCTGCAGGCGGTACAGTTTGAAGTTGAAAACTCAGAGGGCGAGAGATTCCAATGGGAGGCCTTTCAACGGTGCAACTGTAGCGGGATAGCCGCCATTGTCCCCATCACTAAAGACGGCACTGTCATAGTGGTAAGGCAATTCAGGCCGCCGGTGGGCAAATATGTAATTGAATTTCCCGCCGGACTCAATGACAAGGGACAGTCCCTTATTGAGGCGGCGCGCAGGGAACTCCTTGAGGAGACCGGCTGCCGCGCAGGGCGAATGTTTCCTATTGCCACAGGGCCGCTGTCGTCGGGGGCGTCAACGGAGGTGTTGACTGTCTATGCCGCCCTTGATGTCGTCTTCTCAGCGGAACAGGCACTTGACCCGCATGAGGACATAGAGATAATCGAACTGCCCCTTGATAACTTCTATGAACACTTGTACGCGTTGCAAGACGAGAATACATACATTGATTTAAAACTCTATGGGCTGCTTGAACTGGCAAAAAGACATCTTTCAGATCAAGACTGAAGCCGCCAACGGGCGGCAGCCCAAACGCAATAGACAAAACGTGGCGAGATTTACGGGGTGAAGGGGGGGTTACCCCCCCTTCGTCGTTAATCCTTAGTCTGTGGGGGGCTTATTGCCTTTCCCATTGGATGAGTGCCGCAGCATCTCGCGCAGTTTATTCTCGTTTATGAGTACGATTCGATGGCCGTTTGTATCTATCAGTCCCCTCTTCCTGAGTGTGACGATGGCTCTTGAGGCGGAGACCCTTGTCGTTCCTGTCATGTCGGCTATTTCCTGATGCGTCAGGGTAAGTTTAACTGTTCCACCCTCCGTGTACTTCAGCAAAAGAGAGACCACGCGGTTCTCTACATCCATAAAGATCATGTCCTCAAGGATATTTTCCATTTCAATACGCTTGTCACTTATTATTTTAATGAGTTTAATGGCAATCTCAGGCCTTTTGACGAGATAGCCCTCAAATACGGCCTTTTTGATCTCAAAGCCGGATACATCCTCAGCGGCCTCGGCAATTGAGCGCCGCTGTGCCTCGCCCGCAAGACACAGCTCGCCAAAAAATCCCCCTGGTTCGACAATATCGAGCGTGAATTTCCTGCCGTCATAGCTAAGCTTAGACAACCTGACAAGCCCGCGTCCCAGAAAATACATGGTATCAGAGGGGTCTCCATGCATAAAGATTACCTCGTCCCTGCGATATTTAAACGGATGGCGGCGGGCGCACAACGACTCGACCTCGGCGCGGCCTATTTGAGAAAAAAGCCTGTTGTTGTTTATAAAGAAATCAAGTTCAGACATTCATTACGCCAGCAAACCCCTTTGGTGGTATTATATCATAATTAGTGGACTTGTTTTACAAAAACGAGCATATTATTTGATAAAAAAAGGTATAATAGGCGATATGAGACGAATGCCGGAAGAAAACCATAAGGCAGCGGGGCTGTTAGCGCTCTCATTCGCGGTTGTCCTGTGGCTCTGCCCTGTGCCCTGTGCGTTTGGCGAGGCGCTTCCCACAGACGGCGACGGCAGTGGTGTGGTTTTTGTCGTTGAGACCTCAGCCGCCACAGCAAAAGCAGACCCTCATGCCATGCTCACACAGGCCCTCAAATTATCTGCCTCTTTATTTGGGCAAGACGACAGACTCGGGCTGATTACATTTAACGAAAAAGCCGCCGCGTTGATACAGACAATCACCCCCGCCGACCAAAAGGCCGCCATTTATAAGGCCATAGACTCAATCAGCAAATCGTTCTCAGACAACACCAGTGCGTCCTCAAATCCCTATAATGCGCTGTCCAATGCCCTCAATGAATTTTCCAGAGACAACACCACACCGGTGGCAGCGCGTGTTGTAGTGTTTGTCGGCGCGTCGAAGACTTACGCGGCGTCACCTGAGGAAGACAAGAAGATACGAGCCGAGATACTCAACGCCCTTGCCCCATTATATAAGGACAAGGGCGTGAGACTTTTTACGGTGTCCCTTGAGGCCATGCCGGAGGGGGATTTCATGGAGGAGCTGGCAGAAAAAACCGGAGGATTTTCCTATGGATGTCCTCAGCCGACCTCCCTGAATTCCACAATTACATGGATTTACGAGACTATAAAATCCCCTGACATACTCCCCTCGGAGTCAGGCCGGTTTGTGGTGGATGAGTCAATAGAACGGCTCACTATGGTTTTTTCCAAAAAAACACCTGAATTTAAGTTAATCCTTCAGGACCCTGATGGGTTTAACTACAGCGCACAGAAGGTCTTCCCCGGCGTAAGCTGGACGCAGTTTTCCAACTTTGACATTGTAACAATATCTGGCCCCGCGGCCGGTGAGTGGAATTTTATGAGTGTTGACGACGCGAACAACAGGATATATGTGTCAACACACCTGAAAGTCCGCACCAATATTAAAAGCTCCTATCAGCAGGTAAATACGCAAATGAAGGTGGATGCGTGGCTGACCCTTGACGACCTTATCATTGATCTTTCAGAGCTTGCCGATACGATTGGCATAACGGGCAGCCTGACCGGGCCTGACAGCGATAACACGACTGTGAAGCTCAGCCTGAGGGCGCCGGAGGGTGCCTCTGATAAATCAGATAAAAAGGGTGGTGACAGGGTCGGGGGAGTATTATCCGAGTATTTCACGCTAAAGGCCATAGGGCTTTACAAATTAACAATTTCTGTCAAAAGCAAGGCCATTGAAAGAAGTAAATCCTTTCTGATTGCCGCCACAGCGAAGCAGGACGCCCTGCAAGAAAAGACACTCATCATGGAAACGCAATACTCCACGGGAAAATCATCAAAGACCACGGCATGGCTTAACAGATATGTAAGCCACGCCCCGTCGGCCTTAAATAAGGCGCTCAAATGGTTTTCAGCGATTAACATGGTTTTATTTTTGTCGGTTTTATTGTATATTAAACGGGGTAGGTTGGCTATGATAAAACTATCTGATATAAAGATGCCTAAGGTGAAATTACCTGATATGAAATTACTTACAGGACGCTTTAGAAAGTCTGAAGAGACACATGACAAGGATTAATACACTATTATTCTTATTTATGCTGGAGGCCATGGCGGTACTCATCGGCCTGAGCATATATCTTTTTCTGAAGGGCAGGAAAAAGACCGTGGATACGGTTGCAGAGACTAATACAAGCGGCTTAAGCGCCGCCCTTGAGGATGAGGCGTCAAGGCTCGAAACCGAAAACGATGCCATCGGGCCGGATGCCCTCGTCTCGGAAGAGGCAATTATTAAAAAAGAGATAGTAAGCGCGAAACTTCAATCAGTGAAAACGGCCATTGAAATACTGAAAGGGATAAAAGGAGACGAGGCCGCGTTCTGGAATTACTTCTACAATGATTTCGATAAAATACTCAGCAAACACTTTACCGAGCTAATGGAAGTAACGAGAGAGACTATGGCCCCCGCCCAGGTCGTAAATAAAAAAGAAGACACCTCCAAACAGGCGCAGGCCGTCTCAGCCGCCCAGAAAAAGCAAATAATCGAACTGCTTGGCTACAGGGAGTTATTTAAGGAAATGAACGAAGAGTTCTCAAGAATAAAGACATTCAACGACAATATAATGCTTTCGCTTGAGGATATGGCCGTTGACTCGGAGCCGCTGCAGCAGGTAATTATGGAATTCGAGAAGGTGAACAAGAAAATGGACAAATGCGTAAATGTACTCAATAAGGGCAACGAATCGTTAAACCGCCAGATGTCGTACTATGAGGCGGCCACCGCAAAAGAGCCTCAGGCTAAGCCGGAGGAATCGTAGCAAGCTCAACCACGCCATGCAGACCATGAAACAGGGGCAGCGTTTCCCCGCCCTTTATGAAAGAGACTACAGGCTTTTCTTTATCGGCCAGACGATTTCGCTGGTTGGGACATGGATGCAACAGACCGCCCTTGGGTGGCTCGTGTATTCGATTACGAAATCCTCTTTTTATTTAGGTCTTCTGGGGGTGGCAACTTCGCTTCCGGTGTTGTTTTTTTCCCTGTTTGGCGGCGTCTTTGCTGACCGGTTTAATAAACGAAACATACTGATAACCACCCAGGCGCTTTCCATCATACCGGCCCTTATGCTTGCCTTTCTGACGGACTTTCACGCGATTGGCGTGTGGACTATACTCATTGTGGCGGCGTTGCTTGGGACGGTAAATTCCCTCGACATCCCTGTAAGGCAATCGTACATGATAGAAATAGCCGGCAGAGAAAACTTGCTTAACGCGGTGGCCCTTAACTCAACGGCCTTTCACGGGGCAAGGGTCTTTGGCCCTTCAATCGCAGGCTTAATAATCGGTTTTCACGGCATGTCCGCGTGTTTTTACTTAAACGCCATTAGTTTCGTGCCTGTTATTTACCTGCTCTGTCGTATATCCAACAGGGGCAAACCCAGGGAGGGTTCGCATGATGGAGTTTTCACGGGGATAAAAGGTGGGATAAAGTTCATCTTAGGTGAAAGGCGTATTTTATTTATAATACTGACGATTAGTATATTCAGCCTCTTTGGGATTCCCTACGCGCAGCTAATGCCGGTGTTTGCCGACAAGGTCTATGGCGTTGGCCCGATTGGACTGGGATATATGATGTCATGCGTAGGGGCGGGGTCAGTGCTTGCCGGTATTATAATAGCATTCAGAAGAGACATTATAAATAAACTACTTTTTATGTCTGTTACGGGTTTTTTATTTCCTGTGTCGCTTTTAGCATTTACGATTATAGACAATTTTTATTTAGCCCTCGTTTTTCTCGCGGTAATCGGATTCAACTTAGTTGGTTTTTTGGCAACGGCCAACAGTTATATCCAACTGTCGGTGCCGGATTCTTTCAGGGGACGTGTAATGAGCGTATTTGCGATGATGTTCTTAGGGATGGCACCTTTTGGGGCGGCGCTTACGGGGGCGACCGCTGAGATTATTGGCATAAAGACAACGATATTATCTACGGCAATAGTCTGCCTGACAGGGTTTACGATTTTTCGGGAGAAATGGAAATAGCGTGGCTATCTTTTATTTTTTCTTCTGTCAACTTTGCTGCCGCCGAATTTTTCCCCGACCTTATCTATAATAGAAAACGATGCCTTAAGAAACGTGTCGTACATGCTTATGCCTAGCAGGAACATCGCACACATGAACACGAAGCCCATGATGAAAAACCAATGGTTGAACACCAGAAATATCTCAGGAAACGTAACCCTTCCCAAGTCTATAAATGACACTATCCTGTCGAGCTTTGAGCCATCGTACATCTCAGCGTACAGCACCGACCCGCCGACGATTCCAACCATCGTGACAAAGGCGTCAAGGGCGCCCTCACCGAGCGCGCCCGCGGCTATGGCCGGACAGTAACCGGAGATAGCAAGTCCCGCGCCAAACAGCACACCGCCAAACAACTGGGCAAGTATCACCGTTCGTGGCAAGTATAGCTCAATGACCCCTATGTCTTTGAAAAAATAAATAAGCACCATTCCAAACATCAGAAGCGGCGTTCCCACTCTCCAAAACGTGAAATCCTGCATCCTGAACATCCCCGACACGATGTCGTACTTGCAGAGCCTGCCCTTTTGCAGGACAATGCCAAGAAAAAACCCTACAAGCAGACCTCCATAGAGGCTTGCCGGCCCCCCTATCGCCTCTATCGTAGAGGGGTCGAAGGTATCTTTTAATCTCATCAATATCGCGTCCATGCCTACCCCCTGTGAAATGTTACCGTTTTAACATGATAAAACAGCAACGTCATCAGCATTCCCCCCATCCACAGCGACATCATGAATATAAACCCTGCCGGAGTTAACTGTATCACGCCCGCTATGAGCATCCCAAGCGTACATCCCATCGCGAGCCTTGAGCCAAAGCCTACCATCACCCCACCGATAAATGCCCAAATCAACCGCTTCGCCACCGACGGACCTTTAGAGGTCTTCCACATCTGCGGTACCACCGTAATTTTGAACTCCCCCGAATACACAGATGAAAACATGCTCCCGCTCACTATTCCCACCAGCACCGCAACCGTCCACTCTATAACCGGTTCATAGGCGTTCCAGTATGGGACTGTTTTTGCGTGCTCCGGGAAAAACACATACTCTATTATGGAGCCAAAAACGGCATATCCCCTTGATGAGCCAAGCGGACGCTTTGACAGGACAAACGAAAGCAGCTCCGCCAGAGCGAACAATATTCCCACAGAGAACAGCCGCCAATGCTTCCTTTTCATCAAATAAAACATACCCCTGCCACCGCCTTTTCACCGACTTCGTGGTGCCCCTGCACCACCCCTGGACGCCTTTGGGTAAATCCTATTACCCACACGTACCAACTACATTATATACAAAATCACTGATAAAATAATATATATGAAATCATCAGGCAGGGCAATCGCATTAGAAACTTACACCAGTAATTCCCTCTCCTGGATTCCCGCTTTCCAGACTGTGTCACAATAGTAAAGCAGCCCCCCCCCCCCTTTTTTTTTGAGGT
>NZ_JBJUSG010000097.1:0-14470 GCF_046044395.1 Candidatus Magnetominusculus dajiuhuensis
ATTATGACATCTGCTACCCCCACTGTAAAGATGGGGTTTTCTTGACGCTTACAAGCAGTACATAGAGAATCAAACTAAGGTATAATTGAGAAAGACATTCATATACAAGGCCAAAATCAACAAGACGACAGAGGCTAACTGCCTCCAATGGCTTGAGCTTTGCCGTATTCTCTACAATATTGCCCTCAGCATTAGAGTGTTTGTCTATAAGCAATACAGAAAGACTATCTCTATGTATGACCAGCTGTATCAGCTTCCTGAACTCAAGACTGAACACCCTGAATTTAAAGCCGTAGGCTCTCAGGTATTGCAAGAGGTTCTCGAACGTCTTGATAAAGCATACAAGAGTTTCTTTCAGCGCGTTAAGTCTGGAAAGGGTAAAGCAGGTTTCCCACGCTTTAAAGGCTTTGGCAGGTACGATTCCTTCACACTCAAACAGGCTGGTTGGAAACTTGACGGGCGGTATCTGTACATTAGAAACATAGGCCGATTTAAGTTGTTCCTGTCCCGCCCAATCGAAGGTGAAATCAAGACTATCACCGTGCGTCGTAAATCTACCGGCTGGTTTGTCGCCTTTTCCTGTGATAACGTGCCGGTCAAGCAATATCCCGAAACATCTAAAGAGGTTGGCATTGACGTAGGAATCAAGAGTTTCCTTGTCGATAGTGAAGGTAACGCCGTTGCGAACCCTAAATACTACCGGCACGGTCAGAAGATACTTAGGCGTAGAAGCAGAAGCCTTTCCCGTAAAAAGAAAGGCTCTCACCGTAGACAAAAGGCGCGTGTACTTGTTGTAAAGGCACATGAGAAGGTTGCCAATCAGCGTAAAGACTTTCTCCATAAAGTGGCAAATCTGTACATAAGCCTGTACGCCGTAATCTGCGTTGAAGATTTGAAAATCAAAAACATGATACGAAACAGACATTTGAGCAAATCCATATCTGATAGTGCTTGGGGTATGTTCTTTGAGATGCTTGTCGCCAAAGCGGTAGAAGCTGGACGGCAAATAATCAAAGTTGACCCCAAAGGCACTTCGCAGCTTTGCTCTAACTGCGGTGAGAAAGTCCCTAAGTCCTTGTCTGTCCGTATGCATAAATGTCCTCATTGTCATATAGTTTTAGATAGAGACGAAAACGCCGCTATCAATATCCTAAAGGGCGGGCAGCCCTTTTGTACGTCAACGTATACCATTAGGTAATGCGTTGTACAAGAATCCACCGGCTTTAGCCGTGTGGAGTGTCAAGCCCCGGTTATTATCTTAAAGTAATTGTCCGGCGAGTAGGACTGCTCTTCGGGCCTTCTTTCCAGAAATGTCCTGACTTTGGGATCCTCTGACTTCTTAAAATCTTCCAGTTCCCCTACAAAGACCACCTCACCCTTGTCGAGCATTACCACATAATTGGCTATGGCGAAGATACTCGGCAGCTCATGCGTCACCACCACGACGGTCATCTTAAACACCCGATGAAGCCTCAGAATAAGCTCATCAAGGCCAGCGGCCGTTACGGGGTCAAGGCCGGCGGAAGGCTCATCGAAATATAGGACTACGGGGTCCATTGCCATCGCACGGGCTATGCCAGCCCTTTTTTTCATCCCTCCTGAGAGCTGTACCGGATAGAAATCCCCGAATCCTGAAAGCCCCACAAGGTCAAGCTTCATCCTGACGATTATGTCTATGACCGGGGCCTTGAGTTTTGTATGCTCCTGCAGAGGCAGTGCCACGTTTTCAGCCAGGGTCATGGAATTAAACAGCGCCGCGCTCTGAAATAATACGCCCATCTTTTTTCTGTATTCATTTAGAGCCGCGTCGTCCATCGCGGCTATGTCCTTGTCATGAATATGAATACTGCCGCTTTTCGGCCTTAAAAGCCCTATCAGGTGTTTTAACAATGTGGTCTTGCCGCAGCCGCTGCCACCGACAATTACAGTGGTCGTGCCCGTAGGGATGGAGAAGGAAATCCCTTTAAGTATCTCCCTGTCGCCGTAGTATGTCACTAAATTCGAGACTTCTATCGCGTTATCCATTTACGTGAAGTAGTAAAATAAGGTGGTAAAAAATAAATCGAAAAATATTACCATAAAAATGGATGTTACTACTGAGGCAGTCGTGCGTCTTCCGACCTCTTCCGCCCCCGCGTTTACCTGAAATCCATGATACGCGCCCGTTATGGTAATGAGTACGCTGAATGCCCATGCCTTGACAAGCCCTGTAACGAGGTCGCTTATCTGAAGTGCCTTAATAGTCTCATTAAAATAGCTGGCCGCGTTGACGTCAAGCAAAGTGGTTGACAGGGTAAACCCGCCAAACATCCCCACTACGTCAAAAAACGTTGTAAGGGCCGGCTGCATTATCATCATTGCTATGAGTTTAGGCACTACAAGAAACCTGATGGGATGGATTCCCATGCTGAGCAGCGCATCCACTTCCTCCTGCGCCTTCATTGAGCCTATCTCAGCGGCAAAGGCCGACCCACTGCGCCCGGCAATGATTATGGCCGTGATTATCGGGCCAAGCTCTCTGGTTATCGCAACGCCCACTAAGTCGGCCACATATATCATGGCACCGAATTTCTTTAACTGGTAGGCCGATTGAAGCGCCAATATTGCCCCAACAAAAAACGCGATTACGACCACTACCAGCACGGACTCATACCCTGTTTTTACCATCTCTTTAACTGTTGCGTGGAACCTCGGTGGTTTTCCCCTCAGCGGCGATATCAGTGTCCATTCAAAGACCTCGTTTATCAGTATTGAGACCTTGTGCAGGCCTTTCAACGCTGCCAGGGTTTTTCTGCCGATGTAACCGAGTGCGGGTTCAACCTTTTGCGGCATCTTCTATGCTTCCGTAGATGTCAAAAACCTTGTCGAGTTTTGAAAAATTAAATATCTCCATCACCCTGTCGGGCACCTGGGCCATTTTCAATTTGCCCTGATAGGCGAGCATCTTCTTCAGTGCCTCCACAAATGTGGCAATGCCGGAGCTATCTATGTATTTGACTTCCCTAAGATTTACGATTACAGGGGTTACATGTTTTTTCACCATGGCCAGCAGCGTATCCCTTAGTGCGGGTGAGGAGTACATATCTATCTCACCGGCAATGGACACGACCATATAATCTGGATGTTCAGCAGTATCAATTTTCATTTAAAATCCTCGCGGTCGCACTTCTATTTTGAAATGGCCGCCTCGTCCGTATTTTTATGTCTTGTCAAAAGCAGTCTGTTACCGGTTCTCTTTTTCTTATCGAAGGCAATTATATGAAACGCCTTTTTGATAAAGTGGATTCCCAGGCCGCCCGGCCTTACCTCGTCCAGTTCCCGAATCTTTATGTCCTCTAATCTGGCCTTACTGCCGGTATCTTCGATTGTGACCTGAAAACTTTTTTGCGTGTCCTCGAATTTCACCGTGATTTTCCTCGTGCAGTCACACTTGTACGCGTACTTTATCACATTGGAGCAGGCCTCATCAACGGCATGTTTTATATCCTCGGCCTCGGCGGCGCCCATGCCGCAAATCTCAGCCGCAAGCAGCGCGGCAGCCCGAACGACTGCCAGATACTTAGGATGTGAAGGTATTGTTATGACTATTGGATTATCCATATATTCACATCACTGCCATTTCAACTCGACCAGCGTAATATCGTCTGACATCTCAGCGCCATTGGAGAAATCCTGCACGAAATCAATAATGGCCTGAACAAGCGTATCCTTTTCCCGATGTTCTTTTACAAAGGAGACAAGGCACTCAAAGCCAAGCCTTTCGCCATTGATATTTTTCGCGTCAAACACGCCGTCGGTGAGGATTAAGAGACTGTCTCCGCTTTTGAGCGTGAACTCCGAGGATGTGTATTCGTAGTGTAATATGCCAAGTGGCGGGCCTGAGGGGACATCCATGACCTTTACGCCGGAGTTCGATACCCACAAAAATGGCGGATGCCCTGCCGCTGAGACGGTGAATTGCCCTGTTATAACGTTGACCACAAAGTAGGAGGCCGTCAGGAACATCCCCATCGGGCTGTTAGAAAGTCCCTCGTTGAGGCGGTTAAAAACTACCTCCGGGCGTTCTATCATCTTTGATTTATATCTGAAATCGCTGATTATTTTGGCCATATACAACGCGGCTGAGATGCCCTTGCCGGAGACATCTCCAACCAGCACTCCGATAGAGCCGCTTACGGGTTCAAGAAAATCGTAAATGTCGCCGCCGATTTTCTCTGCCGGTATATTTGTGGCTGATACGTGGAGATTTCCCTTTTTGAAGGCGGGGGTCTCCGGCAGAAAACTCTTCTGCAGCACAGAGGCGATTTCAAGCCCCTGACGAAACTTTTCCATTTGCACGGCTTCGGTATAAAACCGCGAGTTCTCTATGGCGGCTGAGATCTGGACACAGAAGGTCTGGAATATCCCTGCGTCGTAGTCTGAGAAATGGCCCTTGTCCTTCGAGTTCATTACCATAGCGACACCCAAAAGCCCGCGCCGCCCGACCAGAGGCACGGCTATCAGGCTTTTAGTCTCAAAATTATTCAACTGGTTGGCCTTGCGATAAAACCGTTCGTCAAGATAGACATCCTTTATAACGACCGGCTCAAGGTGTTCAGCGACCCAGCCGGCGATGCCCTGGCCCATATTGAAGGTAACCCTGTCTTTTGATAAGACGTTAGAAGTGACGCGTTGCCCCGTAATGGCAAACTCTGAGACGAGCGTATTGGATTCCTTGTCGTACTGCAATATGGAGCAGGCCTCGGACTGCATGATGTGTTTGGCCTTTTCCATGACAATCGAAATCAGCCTGCTGTAATCAAGAGTTGAGGATATGATAGAGGATACTTCGATGATGGTTTCGAGGTCGTCCACCTTTTTTTCGATGTTTCTGAGATAGCTGGCAGAGACCGTAACAGAATCCTTATTCTTTTTCGACGCCACCGAACTGTTTTTCACATTATTTTTCATGAGATTAGTGTTTATTCTAACATTTCAACGCCGAAATCACAACTGCCGCGGGATAAACTATTTACTATTAGTTGGCCGACAGCGTGCAATGCTGATTTACAGGGGGGACAGTTTCAATACTGGCTCGGCTGAAACGTGAGCTTGCCGAGGTAAAGATGGAGAGAGATATATTAAAAAAAGCGGCAGCGTACTTTGCGAAGGAGTCGCAGCGAGGTGAGCGATGATACAGAGAAATTGCGGCTCCGGTATCCAGTGCCTTTTCTTAGGCGGGTACTGAGAGTATCAGCCAGCGGATATTACGCATGGCTTGGCAGGGAGCCCTCAATGCGTACAAAGGAAGAGGCTCGACTGGCGATATATATACTGGCGGCGCACAAGCAGACAAGGGGGACATACGGACCTGAGCGTCTGAAAGATAACCTGTCGAGTAATGGAGTGAAGGTTGGGATATGCCGAATCAGGCGTATTCGTAAAAAACTTGGCATAAAATGTAAGCAGAAGAGGAGATTTAAAGCCACGACAGATTCCATGCATAAACTGCCTGTGGCGGATAATCTTCTTAATCAGCGTTTTGAGGCAGCTGCGGTAAATCAGATATGGCTATCAGATATAACCTATATACCGACAGATGAGGGGTGGTTGTACCTTGCTGGGCATAAGGATATATACAGCGGAAGGATTGTAGGATATGCCATGTCGGATCGCATGAAAAAGGAGCTTGTCAGCCGGTCATTGTTTAAGGCAGTGGCATATAGACGCCCTGATAAGGGGCTTATCCATCACTCTGACCGTGGAAGTCAGTACTGCGCACATGAATACAGGAGGTTGCTTGAGCAGTTAGGCATGGTGGCTTCAATGAGTAGGAACCCTTACCAGACACTAGACCAGACAATATCTTGATATCCAGCAGATAAGATAATATTTCACAATGAAGGTAAAGCAAAACTAACCGGCACATATAGGGTGTATCTGAATTGGCGTAAACAGTGGCTTGACAGGGGCAATCACGGCAATTCCCAATGATTGACCGAACGGGGATGGATATGCGAAGATATTTTGGGTATATTTTGGTTATAGATGAGAAAAACCGATATAGTTTCATGGCGATGATACATGGCTGATGCCGGGTGGGCGGTTGGCGACGTAATCTTAGACCTCTACGAGGTAAGGGAAGTCTTCACAAGTGGAGGCATGGGGCTTGTTTATCGCATATATCACAAGGGTTGGAACTCGGACATGGCCGTTAAAAGCCCTCGTGCGGAGTATTTCAGGACTGAGACACAAAAAAGCGGTTTTGAGCGGGAAGCACAGACGTGGATGGACCTGGGCCTGCATCCTAATATTGTCAGTTGTTACTATGTGCGCCGCATAAGCGGAGTTCCGTGTGTGTTTGCCGAGTACCTTGAAGGCGGTTCCCTGCGCGACTGGATAAAGCAGGGCAAGCTCAAGTCTGTGGAGGTAATCATTGACACGGCAATTCAATTCGCAACCGGGCTTGATTATGCCCACGAAAAGGGGCTTATCCATCAGGACATCAAACCGGCAAACGTGATGATGACATCTGATGGGATTGCCAAGGTCACAGATTTCGGACTTGCCCGCGCGCAATCGCTTTCGGCTGCCGAGTCCCCCCATGACACGCCGCCGCAACCGCAACACAGACAGAACCACCTGTCAAGCTGCGGCATGACACCGGCATACTGCTCGTGTGAGCAGGCCAATCACAGTCCCCTCACCCTGAAGACTGATATCTGGTCATGGGGGGTGTCTATTTTAGAGATATTCGTGGGGTCAGTGACATGGTTAAGTGGTAACGTGGCCGCCATCGTACTGGATGATTACCTGATGAACCCGCCAACAGACGCAAACGCCGTACGTATGCCGACACCGATAGCCTCGCTCCTCAGGAGGTGTTTCACGCAGGACCCGGCCGGGCGTCCCGCCAACATGCGGGAGATAATCACAGAGCTTAAACAAATATACAGAGACATAACAGGGAAAGACTACCCGCGCGGTGAATATCTGGCCGGGCGGCTGACCGCCGATAGCCTGAACAACCGTGCCGTGTCGTTCTTAGACCTTGGGCGGTCGTCAGAGGTTGCGGGCGTATGGAAGGAGGCCCTTCGCGTTGACCCCCATCACATCGAATCCACGTTTAACCTTGCCCTTTACGAATGGAAGCTATGTGCCATTGGGCAGTCTGATATATTCCGCAGATTCGATGAGATTATGAGAAACCAAACTCTCAAACACAGGGATTACAATCTGATAGGCAGGATGTATATGTTTTTTGGCGAGTATGGAAAGGCGCTTGACGCCATGTGGAGGGGGTTTAATAACGAAGGTGCGGCCTCATCAGATGAGACCAAGGCCCTCATCACTGCCCTCTGTGCCGAGGGCAGGCACTCCTCAAAAAAAGACGACACCGCCGCTATGGCTATATGGAAAGACGTGGAGAAGTACTCAAGGTTAATTATTGAAGGCGGCTCAAGGGACATACGGATAATCGCCGCCCACGCGGTGTCCCTCATGCGACAGGGCAGGGCGGCTGACTCTGTGGCATTTTACGATAAGATGAGACTTGACAACCCGTCGTTGCCCAATTCGGTAGTGGCGGCGGCGCTGGGGTATCTGCCCGGCCACGAGGTAATAAGAACATTTGAGGGCCATAGCGGCATTGTCAGCATGGTAATTCTATCGGCAGACGGCAAGACAGCGGTATCAGCCGGCACGGAGGACAGGAGCGTGCGCCTGTGGGACATGGACACGGGCGAATGTCTTCATACCCTTGACGGGCACAATGACTGGGTTACGTGCGTGTGTTTCAGTGCCGACGGCAACTCGGTTATATCGGGAAGCCTTGACAAAACCCTGCGTTTTTGGGATATAAAGCGGGGCAAGAACCTCAAAGTCTTCGACGCCCATAAAGACGGCGTAACGGCGGTTATGGCGGGGGCCGACGGCAGGCATATAATCAGCGGCGGAAACGACGCGGTGATTAACATTTGGAGTTCAGGAGGCTCGGGCAACCTCGTTCGTACCCTTGAGGGACACAGCGGCAGGATAACATCACTGTCCGCCGGGCAGCGCGGGCCTTATGTCCTGTCAGCAAGCAGCGATAAGACGATTCGCCTATGGAACATTACCACGGGGAAGTGTCTTATGGTGATGGCCGGGCATGGTGGGGCTGTAAATCACATAGCAAAGGCAGACAACTCGTCCTATATCCTGACCTCAGGCGAAGACATGACAATTCGTTTGTGGGATAGTGCCGATGGCAAACACCTGAGGACATTTAAGGGACACAGCAGCGCCGTTACCGCGGCGGCCTTTATGCCAAATGGCAGGGGCTTTATCTCTGGAAGTACTGATAACACACTCTGCCGCTGGGACATTGAAAGCGGCCAGAGGGAATATGTATTGAAAAGATTCGAGGGGCCGTCTCTGGCGTTAAGCCATGATGGCAAGACGGCAATCTACTCTGTATGGAATGGCGTGCGGGTGGTAAATATCCTGAACAGGTTTGTACTCCCGTATGCCCTGGCAGTCCCGGTTTCAAGTGAGGAGGCAGGGCGGCGCGAGGGTGGTTTTCAAACGATTTTAGACGAGGCCGAAAGGCTGATAACCGGGGGCAGCCTCCACGGAGTCCCTGAGCTGATAAAAAAAGGCCGCCAAATAAAGGGGTACGAAAGAGACAGAGACGCGCTGAAACTCATGGAGAGGCTCTCCCGCGTATTTCCACGAAAGACAATACAAGGCGCATGGGAAGCGGGCGGGGTACAAGGGCACGAGGGCGCAATAAATGCCGTGGCCGCAAGCAAAGACGGCAAGTATGTGATTACTGGCAGCGCCGGCTGCACGGTGGCGTTGTGGGACGCATCCTCAATGAACCGCCTTAAAACCTTTAAAGGGCACGAGGGCGCGGCCATTGCCGTGGACATCTGTGGCCGATATATACTCTCTGGCGGCGAAGACGCCACGCTTCGCCTGTGGGACATGGAAACGGGTGAATGCCTGTGGGTCTTTAGTGGCCACTCTGCGCCCGTGACGGCTGCCACCATAAGCCGCGACGGCAAATATGCTGTATCAGGGAGCCTTGACGGGTCTATTGTCCTTATAGACATCATGGCCAGGCTTGATTTGCGCGTTTTTTTTGAGCGTAATAGCCGCGTCACATGTGTGGTACTCACGCCCGATATCCGCAGTGTCATAGCCGGATACGAAGATGGAAGCCTTCGTGTGTGGGATATAGACACAGAGGGCTGTACCACGCTCATGAAGCCGTACAACAACAGTGTGTCCTCTGTGGCGATAAGCCCCGACCTTAAATCTGTGGTTGCCACAGGGCAATTTGACAACAACTTTCACATATGGGACATCGGCACGAGGAAACTCTCCCGTTCCTTTAAGGGACATGCGGGAGGAGTAATGGCGGCTTGCTTCAGCCCTGACGGCAAATTCATAATCTCCGGCAGCCTTGACGGCACGACACGCCTATGGGATGCGGGGACTGGCCGCGTAAGCCGCACGTTTACCGGGCATGGTGGTGGTGTCAGCGCTGTGTGTTTTGGCCCTGATGGCTGGTATGCCTGGTCAGGCGGTGCCGACCACACGCTGAGGGCCTTCTATGTGGATTGGGAGCTGGAGGTGCGGGATTTAAAGGATTGGGATGACGGGGCAGCCGCGTATTTGGAGCTATTTGTATCAATACATACGCCATTTATAAAGAATTCGTTCACGAGGCGGGCAATCCCCGCATGGGACGAGACGGACTTCGCCTCACTACTTTCAGAACTCGCCCTGCGCGGCTTCGGATGGCTCAGGCCCGAAGGCGTACGAGCGAAATTAGATGAGCTTCAGCAAGCGGCGGTAATCAGGCAGCGGCACTCTGAGGAATCCTTCAACGAGGCGATAACACAGGCAAAGGAGCTGATGACAATAGGAAGTTACTCCGCCGCCCTCGCAGAGATAAACAAGGCCCGCTCCATAAGCGGTTATAATAAAGAGGCCGTGGCACTCAGGCTCATAGAGGAGATGTCTATGATGTTTCCAAGGACACGCCTTGCCTCCTCCCTAAGGCTCCATGTGCTCAGGGGACACGGAGGTGGTATAGTGGCCGCGGCCTTCACAACAGATGAAAGGTTTGCCGTGACCGCCTGCAAGGACAACCGTGTGCGAATATGGGAGCTATCCACGGGGAAATGCCAAATGACACTAAGCGGCAGTCCGGTTACGGCGCTGCTGATGTGCGATGGGGGGCGTGTCATCTCAGGCGCGGCAGACGGCACCCTTCGCCTATGGGATATAAAAACAGGGGAGGTCAAAAAGGCATTCAAATGCCATACCGCACAGATTAATTCACTTTGCGGCGCGCGTGGGGGGAGATTTTTTCTGTCTGCGGCCAACGACGGCCTGATGATTCTATGGGATGTCGGGACGGGTGAGCGCGTTAAGGTATATAAATGCCCGTCAAACAGTGTGACATGTGCGGCGATAGACGAAGACCTTGCCTTTATCGCCTCAGGCAGCACAGACAGGAACATCCGCCTGTGGGACTGTGCCTCTGGCGCTGTTACAAAAATCCTCGCCGGCCATACGGACACGGTAATGGCTGTTTCAATAAGTCCTGACGGCACGTCTATTGTTTCAGGGGGCGCTGAGAGGATAGTGCGCCTGTGGGATAGCGCAACGGGGGAAAATACCTCTATATTCGAGGGGCACAGCGGGGCTGTCACATCTGTGCAGATCAGTCCCGACGGCAGGTTTTTCATTTCGGGGAGTATGGATGGCTCAGCGCTCCTTTGGGATATGGCACAACCGGGCGGGTATGCGGCCTTTGGCGGACACACAGCCGCCATTTCAAACGTATCTCTGTCTCCATCTGCCGACATGATGATAACGGCAAGTGAGGACAAGACGGCCTTTGTGTGGTATCTCCAGTGGAGTTTTACCATAAGGGATTTTACAGACTGGGTTGAAGGGGCGTTGCCCTACTTAAAAAGATTTCTATCGAAACACAGAAAGATAGTAAACGACACGCTGGCACCTGTGGGCAGCCCAATGCTCAAAGACGAGGACACGGCCAAACTCCTTGCGGAGCTGAAACGAAGGGGGTATGGCTGGCTGTTTCCTGATGGCGTTACCGCCAAATTCCATGAACTGAAGTCTGAAATTGACATTCACTGGAAGGAAAGCGTGGCACAGTATAACGGGCTGCTGAAGGGTGGTGTGGACTATATGAAGGAAAAACAGTATGTGAAGGCCATTGAATCCTTATCCATGGCGCATGCGCTGAGGGGTTTTGAGCGTGAAGAGCAACCGCTCAGGCTTCTTGATAAGATGCACAGCGTATTTCCTAAGGGTAAACTATCAGACGTATGGAGGGTGAAATATCTGGTGGGCCACCGCGGCAAGATAACCGCGTTGGTGGTATTGTCCAACAACGGGCACGCCGTCACGGCAAGCGCCGACAAGACGCTGCGTTTTTGGGATATAAACACGGGCAAGTGCATCAGGGTTTTTGAAGGCCACACAGCCGCTGTTACATCAGTCGGCCTGACCGCGGACAATCGCTCTGTGGTGTCGGCGGGGGCTGACGGCACGATTCGGCAGTGGGATGTCCTAAGCGGCGAATGTGTTCGTGTCATCGAGGGACATAAAGACATAGTTACCGCTGTTGTTACCGCCCCGGACAACCGCCGCATACTCTCTGGCAGTGCCGACGGCACGATTAAACTATGGGATTCATTTACCGGCGACTGCCTGAACACTTACCCCTACACATCCGGCAAACTGGCAGCACTGGCAATCAGCCCGGACTGTATGTATTATTTTAGCGGCGGGGCAGGGGCGGAATTTTGGGATTTGTCTACCGGGCAGCAGATTCATAAGTTTAAAGGGCTTACGACTGCCAGCGTTACGAGCCTCGCGGTCACGCCAAACGGACGATATATCCTGATTGCCGATGCTGATAAAGCGGCGCGTCTTTGGGATGTGCCGACGGGCGAGAGTTTTCGCACGTTTGGATGGAAACTGGGCCGCCCGGCCTCTGCGGCCATAACGCCTAACGGCAAGTACGCGGTCATAGGTGGTGAAGATGGCAGTCTGCGGTTTTACGACATACTCTCAGGGGAGCTGTCCAAGGCGGTACACTGGCATACGGGGGCGCTGGCGGCAATTGCCATAAGCCCTGACTGCCGATACATTGTAACAGGCGGCGACGATGCTGTGGCAGGGGTCTGGTATGCGGATTGGCAGATAACGGTAAAAAAACTCACAGAGTGGGATGAGGGTGCTCGTCCATTTTTGGAAATATTTTTGTCTCTGGCCACATCGGGCAAATACCCGCCGGTAAAAAAACCCCAGTGGACAGAGGAAGATTTCAGCGCTCTCCTGAAAGACTTGTCCTTACGCGGTTACGGGTGGCTGTCGGCTGATGGAATCAAAAACAAGCTCAATGAAATGGCGGCTGACTGGAAGACTATCCTGTCAGAGAGAAGACACCTGTTTGAGAAGGAATTCAGACCGGCGCGCTGACGGTTTATCCCTTCAACTTTCAACCGATGTATAAATTACGAAACTCCTCCTCTGCGGAGGAGTCTGTCATGCTGGCTATATGATCAATGATAGACCTTATAAAGTCGCCATCATAAAAAAGATATGGGAAGAGAATATCCATATCCTTTTTAGGAAGTAACCGAAATTTAATTTTATCATTGTCATTTGATGAGCCATCTTTTTTCAACAGATCAACTACTTTTGCTATCAGTTCATTACTCATCGGATGTATATCCTGATTATTGCTAATATATCTAATCCATTCTATAAAACCTTCTTCATGAAGCCTATCTAATTCTAACTTCTTAATATGAGCATAACTTTCAAATACTGAATCTGGCAACTGCCTGATGCTGTTAAGATATGCGTTAAATAAGTTCCTTATTATATACTCGCCTTTTTTATCCATACGGTTAACCGCGTAATTGTTCATTACGTAGTCATCCTTTAATTTCTTCAACTTATGAAAAGCATCGGAGTTAATTTTATTATCAGGCAATATATAACCCTTCAAGACCAGTTGATTATCTTTTTTTAAATAATCAACATTCTTGAGTATGGCCCTGAGCCCGATCCTAAACTCATCCGTGATGAAAGAAATAAAATAATTTAATAACGAAGAAAAAGTTTGAAAATTACGAGTTCTTTTATGTGCAGATTTTATGTTATAAGGATGTCTTACCTTATCATTTTTTAATATATTTTCAAGCTCAGGTATAGCAATTATGTCTTTATACTTCAAGACACCAACTTCAAGACCATCATGTATGTCATGAGTAACTTGCGCTATTTCATCAGAAATATTTACAATTTGACCTTCTACTGATACCGAATGTGGTTTATCTAATGATAGCAGATTAAATATCCCATCCTTCACACCAGGATATTTATATTTTTCGTTTGTATCTTCTTGGTATATTTTCGTATGTTTAAGTATTCCTTCTAAAGTCTGATAAGTTAGATTAAAACCGTGTTGACAATAATCTGGATGATAGCATTCTAAAAAAGATAACACCCTTACGCTCTGATAATTGTGTTTGAAATTGGCTTTTTCTAATATTCCTCTTCTTTCTCCCAAGACATTCCGTATTCTTTTAGGTATGGGCTCTTTTCCCTGCATTATCATATTAAGCTGAGTTTCCCCCGCATGGCCAAAAGGTGAATGTCCGATGTCGTGTCCATAAGCTATTGCTTCAACAAGCTCTTCATTCATACCTAATTGCTTTGCAATAGCCCTTGCAATTGTCACAACCTCTATTGTGTGGGTTAAGCGCGTTCTTTGCTGTTCATTTCCTTTGTATGAAAGGTATAGCTGCGTCTTATGCATAAGTCGTCTGAAAGAATTGGAATAAATTATCCTATCTCTATCTCTTGCGTAAAGCGAACGATAGTTTGTGCCTTCTTCTTCATCTATTATAGATCTCTGTCTTTTAGCATATGCATTCTTTTGTGCAAGTTCATGCAACGTGTTATCATACTCACGGGCAAAATTTGTACCTTCCCCCGCAGGAACATCCTCTTCCATAAAACCCTCCTTCTAAAGCATGTATTATATCGTTAACCATAAAATTACGATTAGCAAAATTACTATACACATATTACAAAATATTTGTCAACACTTATATTTATTATTTCTTCTAATAATCATATGTTACGAACTCGTAACATTTTATAATTGTTACCTATAGGTAACATTGCATAGAATATATTAGAAGTACAACTATGAACCCCCTTGTTTTATAATAATAAAATGAGATATAGCACGGAGGATAGGACGGGGTGTTTTTTGGAAAACGGTATGAGGAAGGTTACGCGAAGAGAAATAATGCAGAAATTGCCTGTGCGGTTGCTCAAGAAGCGGGGTTCCTGGATTCCCGCTTTCCAGACTGTGTCACAATAGTAAAGCAGCCCCCCCCCCTTTTTTTTTTGAGGTGGGGATGAGTCTGCCGCGGAGGTGTGGGGT